>NZ_SOGK01000016.1:0-14174 GCF_004564305.1 Cryobacterium sp. TMT3-29-2 | reverse complement strand
CTTCGGAAAAGACTTGATCGGTCTTTCCAAGAATCACGCGGTGGCCGCCTCACATCGGTGCAACACGCCCATCAGGGCCGGGGGTTACACCACGCTATTGGACGCAACCTCGCCTTGATCCTCCGTACCATTACCGGTACTCCTTCCACCACGTGGCCCTCACATGGTGGAAAGAGTTTTTCAGGTGGCTCTCAACCACGCCAACTGTGGATCCGAATGACCCGTTTCGTGGTTAGAGGAGGTGGCTCTGACCCGCACCACACATGGCTCCCCTGGAAGCGAATATTCAAAAAGCATGGCCGGCGGAAGCCCGAAGCCCGTTGGGTTCGGCTCCGCGATCCTCAAGGTCGTCGACGCGAAGACCGCGCCCCGCCGCGTATTCTTTGGCGAACAGTCAACTCAGGCTGTGCCGTACATGTACCAGCAGCGCTTGGCCGAGTGGGCGCCCATTTCCCGCGAAGCCGAAGGTAAGTAGCGCCCGGCGAAAGAGGACGAGAACCGCGCCTGTGCCTGATAGTCCTATTGGACTCTTTAGTCAGGAGGTCGCTGAGCGCACCGCGATTGCGAGGTGAGGGTTCTCAACTGCAACGCCTTCATCGTGAATTCTGATCCCGGATGCAAGAGGCGTGGCTTCGGCATGCCGGCGGCCACACAGATTTCAGTCATACGCTACTCAAGAAACCTACGAACCGCCGGCTGCCGACGATCACTTGAGGGCCTCGCTCACGAGGACGATGCGGTCCGCGCTCCAATCGAGATCATCTGGAATTCGCTGGAAGAGGACGCAGCTCATGTTCAGGTCTCCCTGCACCGGAAAGATGTCGGCGGTGTGGTCGGCGTGACCGCTCGACGTCCTCGAATCGGGCGTCAGGCAGGGCTCGAGCAGGCTGGCATGCCCGACATTGCCCACGTCCGAGCGATTTGTATCACGCTTTCTGGCCGCCGTACTTTAGGCCGAGCCAAGCAAAGCTTCGAGCGCGATCGCCTCTCTAACTCGCCCCACGATCTTCTTGCGCGCTTCCTGGCCGACAGTTGTCGGGAGTAAGGGGTACACGTGGAATTGGCCATCGTGCTGGATGAACTCGACGTCAACACCAGCCTTCACGGCCTTCTCGGCGTAGAGCCGATCATCGGGGTTGAGGATGTCGCGAGTCCCTGAGAAGAGCGTGATGGGCCCGAGCCCCTCCATGGTTCCATTGATGGGACTGACGATCGGGTTGCTTACGTCGAGACTGTCCTTCCATAGGTTGATAAATACCCGGGAGCCGTTGGTTCCGAGCCAGGGGTCGGTAGGTTGAACGGTCGCGATTGCGGGGTTCTTCAGTGAAAGATCAACCGCTGGGGAGATGGCTATAGTCCGGGGTAGCGTGAGGCCGTGGCAATCCCGAAGCTGTAGGACGGTCGACAGAACGATCTGCCCACCTGCGGAGTCCCCGGCGAGGACAGTGGGCCCATACGTCCGGGTGGAGATCAGGGCTGTGGCGGCAACGTTGTCCACGACTTGCTGCGCCGTCCCGAATGGGACTAGGGGATAGATGATCACTTGGACGGTGGTTTTGGCTTCGGCGGCTATTTGGGCGCTTAGCTGCCAGTGCTGGAGTGAGATTTCGTTGACCCACCCGCCACCGTGGACATAGATTACAGTGCCTTGAGCAGGGGCGTTGCGGGGTGCAACTGTGTAGATGGGCCATCCCGCATCATCTCGTGCCGCCGAAATTATGACGTCAGCTCTGAGCCGTCGAGGAGGCCCATAGGAAGCGGGGCGGAGGGTTCGTTCACGAAGACGACGACGGGCCCCGGCTTCTGTGACGAAGGAAGCATTCGCCATCGTCGCGCGCAGGAGGGCCGGTATGGCACGGTCGGGCAGGATCATGCGGCAGGGCTCCGTGTTCGCAATAGGCTATGCGGCTGCTACCGAGATTTCGGACAGCGGAAATAAGAAGACACTTACGCCGCCAGAAAGCGCTGGGGCCGCCTGGCGGGCATTCTTACTGCTTATGGCTCTGGAAAGTACATATGGGCGCTTTCGACGAACCGGTGGGTTAGTGGCGGCTGATCTGAGCGATTTTATCGGGATTTACAATTATGGCGATTTCGGCGACGTGGCCGTTGTAAATGCTGAGGTCGATGATGCCAACAGTTTTCAGGCCTTCGTAGATGACAAGTCCTGAGCGGCCGTTGATGAATGTGGGGAGGATCTCTAGCGAGTGTCGCAGTTGTTGTTGACGGTTGAGGACGCCGAGGAGATATTGAGCGACGTGGGGTGCGCCCGTGATGGGGCGCCGTGCGACGGTGATGGCGGATCCACCGTCGGCGCGGGCGATGACGTTGGGGTCAAGGACACCGGCGAGGGCCGAGATATCGCCGTCCAAACAAGCTCGGGCGAACGCGTCGACGACCCGGTTTCGTTCGTCACCTTGCACTTCAAATCGTCGATGAGAACGAATGTTGCGTCGGGCGGTGCTGGCGAGTTGTCGGCAGGCGTCGGGTTGCCGACCAACTATGACCGCTATTTCGGCGAAAGACACTTGGAACACATCGTGAAGGATGAGGCTGACCCGCTCGGGCGGTGTTAAATGCTCCATCGCTATCAATAACGCCATGCTGACAGATTCGTCCAGCGAGATTGCGTCGGCGGGATCCATGTTCAGGGGGCGACCGGGTGCGGGCATTGTGGTTGCGTCGAGGAGGGGTTCGGGGAGCCAAATCCCGTGGTAGCCCTCCCGGCGGGCGCGGGCGGTGCCCAGTTCATCTAGGCAAATCCTGCTGATGACACGCGTAAGCCAAGCAACTGGTTCACGGATCGCTGAACGCTGCTCCGGGGCGAGGCCGGCCCACCGTGCGAGCCCCTCTTGGAGGGCGTCTTCAGTGTCGTGTATCGAGCCCAGCATCCGGTACGCTACTCCAAACAGTCGTCTATATTCGATGGTTCCTCGCGCGAAAGTGGGGTCGCCGGCAGGTGCTGACGAGGTCTCCTTCGGTCGATTCATCGGGCCACAGTGGTTTGTTTGGTGCGCTTCGGACCCTTAGGTGTGAAGTAGGAATTTGGCTTCGTGATCTCCTTTTGTGGGCCGGATACGACCATTCTGCAAATCGATTCCTTGATGGTCGCACCCAATTTTCCGGCGATGTGCATGTGGCGGGGGGTGTCGTCCGCCCGCACGAACTGGATATATCCGGCCTTTCGACCCAGGCTGAAGCACTGGATGAGGTAGCCAACCGAAAGTGCGGTCGGACGCGTGCCGCGCAGCTGCGCGAGTGCTGTGTCTGCCGCCTGACCACCGAGGGGAATCGCGGCGGCGCAACTCATACGCAAGTGTGCCCCAACCGTATCCGGGGTCTTGATGGCATCACCGCCGCCGATGATGTCGGGGTAGTCGAGCGCTTGCAAGTGCTCGTCCACGCGGAGCCGACCGGCGGAATCGACGGCAAGACCGCTGACCTTGGCGAGTTCGGGGACTCTGAACGAGGCGGCCCAAATGGTGACGTCGCTGGGTACCGTTGTACCGTCGGCCAGTTCGACGCCGGCAGCGGTGACCCTTTCGACGCGCGCATCATCCCGGACATCAATTTTAAGGCGCCGCAATGTCTTTTCGATATCGCGGCGTGCTTTGGGAAGCATGAACTGCAGGACAGGCCCGCTGGAGAGAAGCGTCACGGACGCGTCCGTGCGCTGTTCAGATATTTCTGATGCCACCTCGACGCCCGTTGCACCACCACCGACGACAACCACGCGGATACCGGCCTGGCTGGAAGCGATAGCGGCGCGGGCTCGGAGGGCACCCTCCAGATCACCAAGGGGATATGAATGTTCGAGCACACCTGGGATGTTCTGGGCTGTCGAACTGCCTACTGCGTAGATGAGTGTCGAGTAGGAGATTTCGACAAGACCATCAGGTGTTACGACATCAACGGCTTTTTGATCCGGATCGATATACGCAACTGTCCCGACCAGGACCCGCACCTTCGGGTGCAGCATCTCTGCCAACGATCGACTTACCGTAGACACAGTGCCAGCCGCGAGTTCGTGCAACCGAATCCGCTCCACAAATTTTGGAAGAGGATTGATCATCAACACCTCAACTCCCAGGGCCTCCTCAGCCGTCAATGAAGCGCAGAACCGATTAGCCGCGGTTACTCCAGCATAACCAGCGCCGACTACGACCAAATTTGTTGTTGCGGATGACATTTTTCTCCTCGAATGTGTGCGCCGAATGCCCTACAAAAATACTGACGAGAGAAGACGAACAAACGTGAGGCTAAGCCCGGAACCAATGCATGCAAACCAATCTGGGCACCCAAGGAGTGGGGTGACCCGGTCTTTTCGGACGGGGTCCTTGGTTTCATTTTAGGCGGCGAGTGTGAGTTTGATGAGGCGTTCGGCGGGTGAAGTAGCCGAGGTCATCGACGAGGCGGTGATCCTCCCCGAACTCGCCGCCGCCTAGACGAGAACCACTAACCTCACGGTGTTGAGAAACTCCACCACTCAGCGGTACGTGACCGGAACGAGCGTCGGTGATGGATACCGTAGATTGACCCTAAAGCTGAAGGACAGCGTTACCACTATGCGCCACATCGCTCGACGAAATCGTGAACGCCTTGGCTTGAGTTGTCACGTCGGCAGTGCGCGATTGCGTTGTTGAATTCACGGCGGACAGCAGCAGTCACGTTGGGTAGGTACGTTTCTTCCAGCTGCAGGTCGAGTTGATGCCAACTGCGGGTACTCCTGGGCCCGACGCTCAAGGTGCTGTCTGCGTGCCTCAAGTTCCCTTGTCGCCGCTTGCTCCCTGGCCCGGTTCAGTCGCAGGAATGAGCTTTCATCGAAAAACATGGTGCCCGTCGTCCTCTCTTCGCGCGCTCAGCGCGCAGTTGCGACGCGGCGAAACTGGTTGCCACGTCGGTCCTAATTAACTTACATCGTAAACTTTTTATGTCAACACTTCAGGCATACGCCGTAAGTATTATCAACTGCGCAACTGCAGTTCGTCCTTTCAGGCACGACAAATGGGCTTTGTGATGGCGTTCGGTGCGTTCTTTCTCGTATCGGAACTCCTCAGGTGAGCGATCGCGCGTTCAGTCCAGCGCAAGCAGCACAGTGAGCGCAGCGAGCACAGTGCAAAGCGGCGCCATGGTCCACCTTTCCGGAAGCGACCGAGATATGCCGTTCATGATGATGCCGATTATGAAGTATGCGGCGAGCACCCAGATTGCGATGTCGGTGAATTCCGGCCACGGGATGATGGCGATGAGCTGGCCGTCTTGCAGAACTACCAGGGCGAAGACCACGTACAGGGCGATTGATGTTGCGCTGCCGATGCGCTTGCCAATGGGCAGAATCCGATCCTGACCTCCCCAGGCGAACTGGCCAATAGGTGCACCGGCGATCAGCGCGGCTTGGAACACGACCAACGCCCACATCAGCACGCAGAATATGATCGCACTCATCGCAGCAGTGTCCGCCCAGACCGGGCTGCTCACCGTAAAGCCGCCGCCGACGCAGTCGGCACTCGAGTGAATCCACCGAGCGCTAACACCAGCGTGAGCACGAACAGCACCAGGGTGAAGGGTGCCCAGCCGAAGCGTTCCCACGGGCTGAACGAGGCGAGATTCATCAGTACCCCGATTGCAAGGTACCCCACGAGTACCCAGGTGCCCCAACGGCTCAGGCCACGGGGAACGGGCGAGATAGCGAAGCCGCCGCGGGCTAGAACGATCAGGGTGGCGAATGTCCAGATGGCCGCGCTCACGCCACTCACGACCCGCAGTTCGCCCGGAAGTTGTCCCGGGTTTGCTCCTCCAAGGGCCGCCTCACCGAAGGGTGCGCCCAGCATGAGCGATAGCTGGAAGGCGACAACGATCAGAAAACCGAGTGCTGCAACAGCTGCGGTCCTCCGGCGCACAGGGCGCTGCGTGCCTGCGCCGCGCTGGTCGACGCCCTGGGTTGGCTTGATGGTCAAGGTCGCTCCTCTGTGAATGTTGCATGTGGTCGGGGTTGGGCTTTTTGAGCGGCAAGGCTCTCGATGGCGCGGAGCGCCTCATCTGCCCAGGCGATGGATGCCGTGGCCCCGTGCTCACCGGCCGAGATGGTCAGAAGGATGTATGGGGCGTCGTCGTCGAGGCCGGTGTCCTTCGCGAGCTCATTCCGCGCGTCCTGCAGGTGAGCGAGTTGGGATTCCGCCTGGGCACGCGCGCTGAGGACCAGTTCGCGGCAGGCCTCTGGTCCGAGTTGACGCCCGAAGAATAGTCGGAGCATGAGGCCGTTTCGAGGCTTCGGTTTCTGTGGCTCGCCGGCCAGTAGTTCTCGCAAGCGGGCGGTGCCCTGGTCGGTGATGGCAAACGGGGAAGAGCGAGAGTCGCCCGTATCGAGACGCTCAATCATTGCCAGCCGCTTCAATTCCCCAAGCGCCGGATAGATCTGGCCGAAGCTCTCAGACCAAAAGTGCCCAAGGGTCTCCCGAATTTGCTCTCGCACGGCGTATCCGGTCATCGGCGCAATGCTCAGCGCGCCGAGAACGGCCATTTGAGTCTGTTCTGAACTAGCCAAAGCTAACCATCCTTCTAACTTGTAGATATAACTATAAGATATGTTTGAGGTTAGTCAAGCCCTCTGTTCCATCGCACCTGAGCGCGGCGCTGGCCGTTCTCCAAGCGCGACAGCGTGCTCGTCGAAATCCTCGTCCTTTCCGACAGATTGGTCAGCGTGGTCCCCGCTGAGACCGCAGTCGCTTAAGTTGCGGCCCCACCGCGTCGAGTGCCGTGGCGAGAATGCTGGTATCTTCCATGGCCCCATTCCACCGCCGCCGTCCCGGGCAGCAACATACTTTGCTCGGTGCGGTGCGGTGCGGTGCGGTGCGAGGACAGAGGGTTGAGGAATGAACGAATAGGACGTCTTGGTAGTCGGTGGCGGGGCAGCCGACCTGACCGCAGCCATGGTGCTGCTCCGCGCTCGACGGTTGGTGGCGGTAGTGGATGCAGGTGCGCCGCGCAATGCCCCCGCTGCCGCGATGCGCGGCTTCCTGTCCCGCGACGGCATGTCGCCGCGAGACCTGGTCACGGTCTGCCGGGGCGAGGTCGCTGGATGCGGCGGCACCCTGGTCGACGGCACCGTCGCCAGCGCACAACCGGGATTTCACGCGCGCCTTGCCGACGGCACCGAACTCTGGGCCCGCAGGATCCTGGTGGCAACGGGCCTCCGCGATGAGGTTCCGGACATTCCCGGTGTCCGGGAACGCTGGGGCCGGGACCTGCTGCACTGCCCGTACTGCCACGGCCACAAGGTGCGCGACCAGCCCCCTTGTTGTTCCCACACAGGTTGTGAGCGTGGCGTGAGCTAAAAAGGTGAGGACCTCCGGTATCGATTGGGTTACCACACTCAACACGATGCAACGGAGGCCCTCATCTCTTACGTTACTCATGCCAACGCCCCGCTGACCCCGGGAGGCCGGCTGAAGCTGGTTCAGCTCGTCGTGAACGACGGCTGGGCTCAAGCCCGGGTCGCCGAACGGCTCCAGGTCTCTCGCGCGACCGTGGCCAAATGGGTTACCCGGAACCGGGCTCAGGGTGGTGCCGGGCTCGTCGACCGATCGTCGCGCCCGCACTTCTCCCCGACCAATGTGCCCGGCGCACCGAACGGCGAATCATCGCGCTGCGCTTCACGAGGCGGTGGGGGCCGCACCGCATCGGCTACCACCTGAGGCTGCCGCAATCGACGGTCTCGAAGGTCCTCAACCGGTACCGGATGCCGTTGCTGGGCCATCTCGACCAGAACACGGGCCTGCCGGTGCGCAAACCCAAACCGATTCGGTACGAGAAGAAAACCCCAGGCGAGCTGGTGCACGTTGACGTGAAGAAACTTGGTCGCATCCCCGACGGCGGCCACCGCACTCTCGGCCGCCAAGCCGGCAAACGCAACCGTCAGGCAGGCGTAGGCCACTCATTTCTGCACTCCGCGATCGACGATTATTCCCGGCTGGTCTATTCAGAGATCTTGACCGATGTGAGGAAGGAAACCGCGGCCGGCTTCTGGGGCCGCGCGAACGCGTTCTACGCGACCCACGACATCACTGTGCTGCGCATCATGACCGACAACGGCTCCTGCTACCGGTCGAAGTTCTTCAACGACGCTCTGGGCGACATTACGCACAAGTTCACCCGGCCCTACCGACCCCAAACCAACGGAAAGATCGAACGATTCCACCGCACCCTCGCCGCGGAATGGGCTTACGCCCACCACTACAACTCAGACACCGCCCGAGCAGCCACCTACCAAGACTGGATCCATAGCTACAATCACCACAGACCCCATACCGGCATCGGCGGCAAATCACCCATCAACCGTGCTCACAACGTCAGTGGGAACAACAGCTAGTCGTGTATTGGCCTACTTAACGCCCGGACATTCTTAAAACTGCACCCCGTACCCAGCCGCAATGAGAAGGGGTGCGAGCACCACCATTCCCCAAAACGGTGACTTCGGAAACGCGATAACACCGATCACGGCCGAAACGAGTGTATAAATTCCAATGACTTTGAGAGCATAAAAATCGCCAACCGAAATAGCATGGACGGCGATTTGACCTGAAAGCATCAAGGGAGGACCTGACATGAGAAACCAAAATGCCCCATACGCCTCGGTTTCTTTAAACTTGTTGATGAAGCCACCCGATATAGCGTGAGCAATGTGCTTTCTGAACTTCACGATGCCAAATGCAATATGAGCTAGGCCTAGGAAAAATAGTATCCATGCCGCAATGGTTGACATCCTGTGATCCTTTTTTAGGTTGCGAAGAAAATAAGTCGTAAATTGCAAAACAGGTAAACCCATTTGCATTCACTGCATTAGCACTGTAGCCATTGCACTCACAGTGTATGCTCGGGAAATGCCGGGCGTCAAGCAAGATCCACCTCCGGCCGGGATCAAGCTGGGAAGAAGCCGCAGCTTTTCTTCGGAGCTTGTCCGAGGTGAGAGTTGCGAGCCCGCCCGTTACGAAAAGTTGGATAGCGCGGCTGCTTACGGCCGAGCTTTTGACCGGTCACACCGTAGGGGACTGCCCCGAGTTCAGTTGACTCAAAGGGCTACTGGTTTCAGGCGGCCTTGAGGGCCACGTTTATTCTCTCAAACTGGATTGGGGTGAGCTTACAGAGGCGGCGTTGCCGGCGCTTGCGGTGGTAGGTGCGCTCGATCCAGACCACCATCGCCAGGCGCAGTTCCTCCCGGGTTGACCACCGCTGCCGATCGAGGACGTTCCTCTGAAGCAGGGCGAAGAACGACTCCATCGCCGCGTTGTCACCGCATGCGCCGACGCGGCCCATCAACCCGGTGATGCCGTTGTTCTTCAGCACCCGCAGGAACGCGTTGGAGCGGAACTGCGAGCCTCGGTCGGAGTGCAGGATCGTGCCGTCGATGGTGCGCTGGCCGATCACGTTCCGGGCGGCTGCGACGGCCAAGGACGCCTTCATCCTGGAGTCGATCGAGTACCCGACGATCTTGTTCGAGTAGACGTCTTTGATCGCGCAGAGGTAGATCTTGCCCTCGTCGGTGCGGTGTTCGGTTATGTCGGTGAGCCAGAGCTGGTTCGTGCGTGTCGCGGTGAATTTCCGTTTGACGTGGTCGTCATGGACGGGCGGCCCGGCCTTGCGTGTGAGGCCGCGTTTCTTCCCGAACACGGACCAGCGCTGTTGCTGCGAGCACAACCGACAGACCAGGTTCTCACCCGCGGTGAGGCCGGCCTGGCTGAGCTCGTCGGAGATGAACCGGTAGCCGAAGGCGGGGTCGTCTCGGTGGATATCCCAGGCGGCGTTGGTGAGGTGGGCGTCGTCCCAGTCGCGCTGGGAGATGGGCTCGCGCTTCCACTGGTAGAACGCTTGTTTGGAGAAGCGCAACACCCGGCAGGTCACCGGGACGGGGACACCGTCGACGGCCAGTTCAAGGACCAGCGGGTAGATCATTTTGGGTTGACGCCCGGGACAGATACGCGACAGCCCGGCGCATGACCTCGGCTTCCTGCTCGAGCAGCCGGATGCGTTTCTTGGCATCCCGCAGTTCCGCGGACTCCTTCTCGGTCACGCCCGGCTTGACGCCTTCCTCGAAGTCGGCTTTCTTCAGCCAACTCGCCAGGCAGGACTCCCAGATCCCGAAGTCATTCGCGATCTGATTCAGCGGGGCTTCGTGCTTCCGGGCGACCGCGACAACGTCGCGGCGGAACTCGGGTGGGTAGGGCTTGGGCATAGTGACATCCTTCCAGCGAAGACGAATCTCCACAGGTTTGAAGTCAACTGAACTCGGGGCAGTCCCGTGCCCTGGTACAACTGAGTATTAGCGCTTCTGGGGGCCACCGATATTCACTTTGGGGGCCACCGGGCGGTATGGCGAGTAGCGCGCGCGGGGGGCCACCGAATAATGCTGTTGGGGTTGGAGAAAGCGGCCTGCCTGCATCGGGCGCGAGCGCATTGCATCCGGATGCCGGAGTTCGAAGGGGCCTGGCAGCTGGCCCGCGACAAACCCTCCGGGACCACGAAGTTCATGAACAAGTACGCCGCGTTCTCGCTTTTGGTGATCGATGAGTGGCTCCTGGACGACCCCGACGAAAGCACCAGGAGCATGCTGCTGGAACTCCTCGAGCGGCGTTACGACCAGGCATCAACGGTGTTTTGCACCCACGATGTGCGAGGGGATTGGCACCAGCGCCTCGCCACAGGACGTCCACGACGGCTCCTGGCGGAAGGCCCACAGCATCCGCGACCTCGCCTGGCAGGACTACCACCAGAAACACCCGGAACGATTCCGAGCACGACCGCAAACACCCGCACCAGCCGGCATCGTCGGAATCAACCATCTCCCCAAAGAAACAGCCACAAACTAACCGAAGTGACTCCACTCAGCTTGACATCGCGCGTTCGCCCTGTTTTTTGGCAGGGCGAGTCACCATATCTCACGGTAATTGTTGGGGGGAGGAGCGCTCAGTCGCCCGGTGGCTCGGCGTATCGCTTCAAAGTTGCTGCTCTTGAAAGTTCACCGGCCGAGTAGTACGTCGCCGCGAAGTCCTTGTTCTTCGTTGTGCGAGTGATGCGTGCAAGTTGTTCCTCACCGATCCAGCCGCATCCCTCGGGCCGACGCTACGTCGGGCAACACCTGCCGCAGCTTGCTGATCTTCAAGTTCAAGCGGTGTGTCCCGTACTTGTGGCAATCACGCGAACCACTCAGTGGATATCGGTGAGGGTCCGCTCGACTGCGGAAAGCTTGCCGTCGAGGACCTCTAGACGCGTGAGGATCTGGCGGTTCATTTCGGTGTGCTCCGCGATGAACGCAGCCGCGATGCCCGCCGCCTCGGCGATTCGCACGCGCGACTCGGAGTACTTAGCCAATACAGAGTAGATGATACCGCCCACGATTGCGACGACGGGGATCCATTACAACGACATAGTTAGTTGCTCTTTCTGTTCGGTGGAGATGTGGCATGAACGCGGTTACCGTGCAGAGCTGCCACGATCCGGAGCCGCCGCGGACTGGCAATGGCGGCGAGCTGTGCGCTGGAAGCATCGATGTCCATGCACGTCCCCGATCAGTCAAGTGCTTCACCCGTAAGCAATAGGGAGCTCTCGAGCGTTGAGAACGCCATATGGGTAACCTTGTAAGGTCTTCTCGGGCGATTCCTCGCTGAGGCGGGCGGCGATAGTTCTCGCCAGGGCTTCGGCGTCATCGCCCACTCCGCCGATGAAGGAGGAAGCGAGTCGTGTCTGGAAGGGCAGGCCAATGAAATAAAGTCCGGGCTGCGAGGGCACGGCGCCCCGGTCATGTTCGGGCAGGCCGGCCGGCTTGAAGCCGGGAAGATCGATCCAGCTGAAGTCGCGCCCGAACCCTGTGCACCAGATGACGGTTGAGACATCTACGATGCGCCCATCCTCAAGCTGCGGCCAACCGTCCAGAGCCATGGAGACTCGTGGCACCAGCTCAACACCTGCGGACTGGACGGCTTTGAGCGTCCGTCGGATGAGCGGCCCGCCGTGAGCGACGGACTTGGGTGCGAGCCTGCGCCCGACGGGCGTATCGATGGACAAGACCCTATTGGCCAGGAACCAGAAGAGCATCCCGTTGAAGGCGTAGGCAGCGGATGGGATGTGGCCTGTGCTATTGCCGGCAAGCTGCGTCGGATGACCTGCTCGCGCGAGTTCTAGAGCAAGCTCCACGCCGGAGTTTCCGGCTCCGACGACCAGGACCGGGCCCATTGGCAGTTGAGCGGGATTTCGGTAGTCGGCAGCATGTATTTGCAGAATCGACCGGTCCAGGGCCGGCGCCCACGACGGAATTTGTTTCATCTGATAGGCGCCCGTTGCCGCGACCACTGTTTTCGCCTCAATGGTCAGGCTACCGGCTGCCAAGATGTAGCTGCCACCCTCGCTCCAGAGCCGGTCGACCCTCGCTCCTAAGCGGAGGGGGAGTCGGAAGCGATCAGCATATGTCTGCAGATAGTCCGCGACCTCATCTTTGGTCGGGAAGTATCCCGCCGCGGCAGGAAACGGCAGACCGGGAAGTCCGTCATGACGGGCGGGCGTGAACAGACGTAGCGAGTCCCACCTTGTTCGCCAACTCTGCCCGATTCGGTTCGCGCCGTCGAGGATGACGTGATCAATTCCCTCGCGCTGAAGGTGGTAGCTGATCGCCAGCCCGGCCTGGCCGGCACCCACGACGGCTACGCTGACCCGCTCCCGATTCGCACCGTTGCTGATGTTTCTTGCGATTTGCATGACTGCCACCTTTGTTGCGCTACCGATGCATTGAATGCAGTGACGATGTGCTCACTACAATAGCAGTGTAGAATCGTGTCATGTCGGACGTCAATCAAGAACAGCGCCTCACTTACCGCCAGTCGCAGGCCATGGAGACGAAGCGCAGAATAGTCACCGCCGCTCGCCGGCTTTTCTCGGAAGGTGGCTACGCCGTCACGAGTATCGAACAGGTCGCCAGGGAGGCGGGAGTTGCCGTGCGAACCGTTTACACGGCTGTTGGCGGCAAGAAACAGATCCTGTCGGCCATCTGTGATGAATGGATCGTCGAGTCCGACGTGTCCGGCCTGGCCGGGCGGATCCTCACGGAACCAGACGCCCCGCAGCGCATAGCGCTCATGGCGCACCTCAACCGCACACAATGGGAACTTGGACGAGACGTGATCCCGATGCTGGAGGCTGCCGCGGCTTCGGATGGCAGGGTGGTACGAATGCTTGCAAATTGGAAGGATCAACGCGCCGGAATCATCCGTGAGGCGGTCAAAGGACTGGCACCGGCCCTGCGGCCGGGGTTGCGCTGGGAAGACGCCGCCGCAACTGTCCGCGCGCTCAGCGTTCCGGAACTCTATTCGCAGCTTGTCCGGGATGAGAGCTGGGAGCCCGACCGCTACGAAACGTGGCTGGTAAGGCTACTAACGGCGGAACTCCTGACCGGGCCATGAATGAACCATAGATAAACGCAGCGTGGACGCGTCGAGTTCAGAACGCTGGAAGTAGCATTCGCCGCAGCTTCAGCAGCAATCCGGTCAGTCTCCTCCTGCTTCCACGCGACAGCGAGCAGGTCCCACAACTCTTCACCGCTCACCGAGACGCCCTTCGCCCGGCTCGTGCCTCCGGCCACCTAGCGGGAGTTTCCTAGCCAGCCTCGGGACGCCGGACTGCGCTGAATTGAATTCAATGTGGGTCTGGCGTTCTTCGGCGTGGTGGCGTGCCTTTTGGCTTTTGAGAGCCTATGACCTAAAGTTTGGCTCGTTTATACAAGAAGACCATCAACGGGAAGCCGTACTGGTACCTGCGGGAGGTGGCTCGCGTCGGCGGCAAACCCCAGATGGTCTCCGAACGCTACCTGGGGTCAGCGGCCGATATCGAGGCGTTGCATGATGCCCGCGAGGCCGAAACGTTGACGTCGAAGACGCAGCACCTCGGCTTCGGAGACACGGGCGCGGTCTAGGAGATCCTGAACCGAATTGACGTGTCCGCGATCATCGACGATGTCGTCGGCGCGCGCCGCAGTGACGCTGGAGCGTCGGTGGGGGCCTATCTGGCGCTGACCGCGCTGAACCTAGTTGTAACTCCCAGAGACCTTGTGAACGCGGTTGATGGGTGGGGTGTTTCCGATGCCGCTGTGGGGTCTGTGGTGATTGTAGTCATGGACCCACTGCTGGTAGGTG
>NZ_SOGK01000099.1:0-13894 GCF_004564305.1 Cryobacterium sp. TMT3-29-2 | reverse complement strand
GCCAGCGCCTCCGCGGCCAGCGCGGCGGTCGTGGGGGCGTCCCGCATCCAGAGCGGCACGGCGACGGCGCGGATGCCGGCGGCCGCCAGCGCGGGCAGCGCACCGGCATCCGTCTCGTCCACCAGCCACCCGTCGAGCACACCGTTCGCGGCGCGGGAGCCGTAGTGCAGGCCCACGGCCTCGGCCGAGGTCGGCACGCCGATCGTGTTGAGGCAGGCGTCGGCCATGCCGCGCACGGCCGCGCCCGCGATGATCGGGGAGACGCCGACGACAGCGGCGGCGGTGGAGCGCAGGGCCTCCCGAATGCCCGGGACGGCGAGGATCGTGCCGACCGAGACGACCGGGTTCGACGGCGGCAGGATGACCAGGTCCGCCGTCAGGATGGCGTCGACGACGCCCGGCGCGGGCACGGCGGACTCGAGCCCGACCTGCACGAACTCGGTCACCGGTACGCCGGCCCGGTAGCGCACCCACCACTCCTCGAAGTGGATCAGCTCGCCGGCGCGATGCTCGTCGGCATCCATAGCCAGCCGGGTATGTGTCTCGACCGGGATGTCGCTCATCGGCAGCAGGCGGGCGCCGGGCTGCCAGCGGCGGCAGAGGAACGACGTTGCCTCGCTCAGGGTGGACCCGCCCCGGAGCAGGTCGCTGCGCACGATGTGGGTGGCCAGGTCCAGGTCGCCGAGCGTGAACCAGGACCAGCCGCGCCCGTAGGCGGCGATCTCCGCGGAGGCGCGGCGGGACTCGCCCGGCCGCCCCCAGCCCTGCTCCTCATTGATGCCGCCGCCGAGGGTGTACATCACGGTGTCGAGGTCGGGGCAGACGCGCAGCCCGTCGAGCCACATGTCGTCGCCCGTGTTCACGATCACGGTCACCGTCGCATCCGGGTCGGTCGCGGCCAGGTGCTGCAGCAGCCCGCGGGTGAAGCGGGCGCCGCCGATGCCGCCGGCCAGGACCGTGACGGCCGTCATCGGCTGCCTCGTCCCTGCTGGGTGACTTCGGTTTCACGGCTGGGCGGGAACCCCGGAATAAAGGCGGACGGGGAGAACACGATCACCGGATGTCCGCCGCGGGGATGCGGGATCACGTCACAGTCCACGCCGTAGACCTCCGCGATGGCCGATGGCGCCAGCACCTCGTCGGGGGTGCCGGCCGCGACGAGCCGGCCGTGGTGCAGCAGCAGGATCTGGTCGCAGAACGCGGCCGCCAGGTTCAGGTCGTGCAGTGCCATGATCGCGGTCAGGCCTGCGCGGTCGTCTGACCTGGGACCGGAACCTGAGCTCGACGCGGCACCCGCGCAGAGCCCGCGCACCTGCCCGAGCAGCCCGAGCTGCGCGCTCACGTCGAGGTGGTTGTTCGGCTCGTCCAACAGCAGCAGGCTCGGCCGCTGGGCCAGCGCCCGGGCGATCTGCGCACGCTGCTGCTCGCCGCCGCTGAGGGTGCGCCAGGCCCGGTCGGCGAGATCGGTGCCGCCGACCATGGCCAGCGATTCCTCGGCGACCCGGTGGTCGTCGTCGCCGCCGAAACTGCCGAGCACCCGGCTGCGGTGCGGGATCCGGCCGAGCAGCACGACCTCACGCACCGTGAGGTCGACGCTGGGCGCGGCGTTCTGCTCCAGCAGCGCCACCCGCCGGGCCGTCTCGCGGCGGGACAGACCCGACCCTGCACGGGTTCGCGCCCCGCCGACGGGCGCCCCGTCGAGTTCGACGCCGCCGGCATCCGGTGTCTCCAGCCCCGCGATCAGGCGGAGCAGCGTGGATTTGCCGGCACCGTTGGGCCCGAGCAGCCCGGTCACCGCGCCCGTGGGCACGACCGCCGACACGTCGGTCAGAATCGGGGTGCCGTTGATGCGGAACGACACCCGGTCGAGGATCACGACCATGCGGCGGCCTTCCTGCTCTTGATCAGCACGATGAAGACGGGAACGCCGATCAGCGCGGTGATGATGCCGACGGGCAGCTCGCGCGGGTCGAAGACGGTGCGGGCGAGGGTGTCGGCCACGATCAGGAACAGGGCGCCGAGCACCACGGTCAGCGGCAGCAGGCGGCGGTGTCCGGGTCCGCTCAGGCCGCGCACGAGGTGCGGCAGAATCAGTCCGACGAAGCCGATGGCCCCACTCACGGCCACCATCGCGCCGGTCATCAGCGCCACCGCTCCGAGCAGTATCCACCGGGTGCGGTTGACGTTGATGCCGAGGGTCGCCGCGGCCGTGTCCCCGAACGTGAATGCGTCCAGGCGGGTGGCCGAGAGCACGATCCCGGCGCCGACCAGCACCAGGGCGGTGCCCGAGATGACGACGCTGGACCATGAGCTGCCGGCCAGCGAGCCCAGCAGCCAGTTGAGGATCTCCCGGTAGGAGTCGCCCTTGGCCGCCCAGAAGATGATGAAGGAGGTGGCGGCTCCGCCCAGCTGAGCGATCGCCAGGCCTGACAGCACCGCGCGCCCGGGGGTGATCGTGCCGCCGACCCTCGCGATGCTGAGAGTGGCGACGAGGGCGGCTAACGCGCCGAGGAACGCCGCGGCCGGCAGCGCGACCGCAACGCCGAGGATGATCACGCAGACCGCGCCGAGGGAGGCGCCGCTCGAGAGTCCGAGCAGGTACGGGTCCGCCAGTGGGTTACGGGTCACCGACTGCATGACCGCGCCGCTGAGCGCGAGCCCCGCACCGACCGCCGCCGCGGTCAGCACCCGCGGCAGGCGCAGCTGCCACACGATCGAGTCGGTCAGCGGGGCCACCTCGGCGGCGCCCGGCAGGCCGAGGTGTGCGGCGAGGCTCGCGGCGACATCCGTCAGGCTCACGTCCGCCGGTCCGATGGTCACGGCCAGCCCCGCCGTGAGCAGGAGCGCCAGAACCGATAGGGCGAGCCACGCAAGGTAGCGCGCGCGCCCGGCGACGCGACGGCGCTGGGCCGCCGTGCGCTCCTCCTGCTGCAGCTCCACCCGATTCACCTGCCTGGTCCGTTCCGCTCTGCCGTGCTGAGTGCTTCCCGGTTCCGTTGTGTGGCCCGGTTCCGCTTCGTGGTCCTGTCCTGCTGTGTGGCCCGGTCGGTCGCCGGGCAGTTAGTTCGCCGTCGTCGGGTCGAGCGCGGCGAGCTGTTCGATGCTCGATGCGGCTGCCTCGACGTTGCGGATGCCGGCCTCGGTGGCCGCGAACGGCAGCACGATGTAGCGCTTCGCCTGCACGGCATCGAGCTGCTGGGTGGCCGGGTTCGACTCGAGGTTCGCGATCTTCGACGCGGCGGTGTTCCAGGTGGCGTCGACGAGAACGATCACGCTCGGGTTCGCCTCGATGACCGACTCCCAGCCGACCGAGGTCCAGGTGTCGTCCACGTTGGCGAACACGTTGTTGAGGCCCGCGGCCTCCATGATCATGTTGGGGGAGCCGATGCCGGCCCCCACGTAGGGGGTATCGGTGCCGCTCGAATACCAGAGCGCGGTCGGGGCCGCGTCGGTCGGGTCCAGGGCGGCGAGGGTTTCCTGCTGGTCGGCGACCAGGTCGGCCGCGGCCGCCTCGGCGCCGAAGATCGCGCCGGCCTCGGTGATCTCGTCGAACACCGAGTCGAAGGTGAGCGGGTCGGGCATGTAGCCCTCACCCTTGCAGGCCGCGGGGGAGACGTAGCTGCCGATCCCGAGATCGGCGAGGCCGGCGCGTTCGCCCACACCCTCGGCGGAGAAGTTGGACTCCCAGCCGCCGTAGACGAAATCGGGCGTGAGACCCAGAACGGCCTCCTGGCCGGGCACGAAGTCGCTGACCACGTTCAGGTCGGCACCGGCCTTTTCGAGGGATGCCGGCAGCGGCCCGTCGAGGAACGCCGAGCCCACGATGCGGTCGCCGAGGCCGAGCGCGAGCAGCAGCTCGGTCGCCGACGACTTGATCGTCACGATGCGCTCGGGCGCGGCGGCCACGGTCACGTCGGTGCCGCAGTTGTCGATCGTGACCGGGTAGCCGCCGCTCGCGCTCGCGTTCGGCACGCTGCCGGACTCTGTGCCGGACTCGCTCGCGGTACCAGCCCCGGCGCATCCGCTCAGCAGCAGCGCGGACGCGACAACGCCCACCGCTAGGGATCCACGGAAAAAGTGTGATGGGGACATGTTGCCGATCCGGTTCGGGGCCGCGAGAGCAGGCGAATCGTCGGTATGAGCGCGTCATAGCGACGATTCACCCACTCCCGCGAGCGTCGGGAGAGCTGCAGGGCAGGGAGGGTGCGACCGAGGGAGTGTCGGCGACCTGTCGCTCAAGTCAGAGGCGACTCAACCGGTCAGAGCCAACCGGCGGTCTTCTTTCAGCCTAGGCCAGAACGTCGGCACGGCCCATCCCGCGCGCTCCGCGAGCGCCGCCGGCGCCGCGGGCACAGGAGGGCAGGCAGGCGACGGATGATCGGACCGCCCCGGGCGTGCCGGACCTCCGGTCGGATAGACCCTTGCCACCGGCTGATTCGCTCGACAGGATGAGGAACGCGCGTAACGAACACGAACCGTGACCAACACGAAAAGTGCCGTTCGGCCTGACGTTGTTCCATCCCTGGCGAATGTGGAGACAAGATGACTGTAGTTCGGGCAGCAATCACCCAGACCGAGTGGACGGGTGACCAGGAGTCGATGATTGTGAAGCACGAGGGTTTCGTGCGCACCGCGGCCGAGGCGGGAGTGCAGGTGATCTGCTTCCAGGAACTGTTCCACGGCCCATACTTCGGAATCGTGCAGGACGCCAAGTACTACGACTACGCGCAGAGCGTGCCGGGCCCGCTCGTGCAGCGGTTCCAGAAACTGGCCGCCGAGCACCGGATCGTGATCGTGCTCCCCGTCTACGAGGAGGAGCAGCCCGGCGTGCTCTACAACACGGCCGCCGTGATCGACGCCGACGGCACCTACCTCGGCAAGTACCGCAAGCACCACCTGCCGCACCTGCCGCAGTTCTGGGAGAAGTTCTACTTCCGCCCCGGCAACGCCGACTACCCCGTCTTCGACACCAGGGTCGGCAAGATCGGCGTCTACATCTGCTACGACCGGCACTTCCCGGAGGGCTGGCGCGTGCTCGGCCTGAACGGCGCCGAGATTGTCTTCAACCCTTCGGCCACCAAGCCCGGCCTGTCCAACCGGCTCTGGGAGCTCGAGCAGCCGGCCGCCGCCGTCGCCAACCAGTACTACATCGGCGCCAACAACCGCATCGGCACCGAGACCGTGGAATTCGGTGACGACGCCGTCACGTTCTACGGCAGCTCCTACTTCGTCGACCCGCGCGGCAACTACGTCGGCGAGGTGGCGTCCACCGACACCGAGGAGATCGTCATCCGTGACCTCGACCTCGGCGTCATCCGCGAGGTGCGCAACTCGTGGCAGTTCTACCGGGACCGCCGACCCGACTCCTACGGCCCGATCGCGGCACCGTAGGCCCGGGGCACATCATGAAGACCCTGATCCAGAACGGAACCGTGGTCAGCGCGACCGGTCGGGTGCCGGCGGATGTCCTCATCGACGGCGAGATTATCGTCGCCGTGCTGGCGCCCGGCTCCACCCTCCTCGGAAACGACCTCGCCGCATCCGTCGACCGTGTGATCGACGCCACCGGCAGGTACGTGATCCCTGGCGGCGTCGACGCGCACACGCACATGCAGCTGCCCTTCGGCGGCACCGCGGCCAGCGACACCTTCGAGACCGGCACCCGGGCTGCGGCCTGGGGCGGCACCACCACCATCGTCGACTTCGCGGTGCAGAGCTACGGCCAGCGGGTCTTCGACGGGCTGGCGGCCTGGCACGAGAAGGCGGCCGGCAACTGCGCCATCGACTACGGCTTCCACCAGATCATCGGTGACCTGAACGACGACTCGCTGCAGGCGATGGACGGGCTGCTCGATGAGGGCATCTCCAGTTTCAAGCTGTTCATGGCCTACCCCGGCGTCTTCTACTCGGATGACGCGCAGGTGCTGCGCGCCATGCAGAAGTCCGCCGAGACCGGGCTGATGACCATGATGCACGCCGAGAACGGCCCCGCCATCGACGTGCTCGTGAAGCAGCTGCTCGCAGCGGGCAAGACCGACCCCTACTACCACGGCGTCGCACGCGCCTGGCAGCTGGAGGAGGAGGCCACGCACCGCGCGATCATGCTCGCCGACCTCACCGGGGCCCCGCTCTACGTGGTGCACGTGAGCGCCAAGCAGGCGGTGGAGCAGATCGCCACCGCCCGCGACCATGGTCAGAACGTGTTCGGCGAGACCTGCCCGCAATACCTCTACCTCTCGCTCGAGGAGAACCTCGGGGCACCCGGGTTCGAGGGCGCGAAGTGGGTCTGTTCCACACCGCTGCGCTCCCGGGCCGAGGGCCACCAGGACCACCTGTGGCAGAGCCTGCGCACCAACGACATCCAGATGGTCTCCACCGACCACTGCCCGTTCTGCATGAAGGGGCAGAAGGAGCTCGGCCTCGGCGACTTCTCGAAGATCCCGAATGGCATCGGCTCGGTCGAGCACCGCCTGGACCTGCTCTACCAGGGCGTCGTGAACGGCCGCATCACGCTCGAACGCTGGGTGGAGATCACCTCCACCACGCCGGCCCGGATGTTCGGCCTCTACGGCAGGAAAGGGGTCATCCAGCCCGGCGCGGACGGCGACATCGTCATCTACAACCCGAACGGCCACACCTCGATCGGCATGCCGGTCAACGGGAACGGCAGGACCCACCACATGAACATGGACCACTCGGCCTGGGAGGGTTACGAGATCGACGGGCACGTCGACACCGTGCTGTCCCGCGGCAAGGTCGTCATCGATGACGACTCCTACCTCGGCGCCAAGGGTGACGGCCGGTTCGTCAAGCGCGGCCTGAGCCAGTACCTGGTCTAGACGGGACACCAGATGGACTTCGGAGCAGTACTGCAGACCAACCCCCCATCCGCCCGCACTGTGCAACTGGCCAAACTGGCCGAGGCGCACGGCTTCAGCCACGTCTGGACGTTCGACTCGCACCTGCTCTGGCAGGAGCCCTACGTCATCTACAGCCGAATCCTCGCGGAGACGAGCAGGATCATGGTCGGTCCCATGGTCACCAACCCCGGCACCCGCGACTGGACAGTGACGGCGTCGACCTACGCGACCCTGAACGAGATGTACGGCAACCGCACCATCTGCGGCATCGGTCGCGGCGACTCGGCCGTTCGCGTGATCAACGGCACGCCCACCACCCTCAAGACCCTGCGCGAGTCGGTGCACGTCATCCGGGAACTCGCGAACTCCCGGTCGGTCGAGTACAACGGCGCGACCCTGCAATTCCCGTGGAGTCGCGGCTCGACCCTCGACGTCTGGGTGGCGGCATACGGGCCGCTGGCCCTCAAGCTCGCGGGTGAGGTCGGCGACGGCTTCATCCTGCAGATGGCCGACCTCGACGTGGCCGAGTGGATGATCACGACCGTACGTGAGGCCGCGGCCAATGTCGGTCGCGACCCTTCGGCGGTCAAATTCTGCGTGGCCGCGCCGATGTACATCGGCGACAACTGGGGCCACATGCGCAACCAGTGCCGCTGGTTCGGCGGCATGGTGGGTAACCATGTGGCCGACATCGTCGCCAAGTACGGCACGGAATCGCAGGTGCCGAAGGCGCTGACCGACTACGTCGCCGGCCGGCAGGACTACGACTATAACGAGCACGGTCGCGCCGGAAACGTTCACGCGGAGTTCGTGCCCGACGAGATCGTCGACCGGTTCTGCCTGCTCGGCCCCGCGAAGGACCATATCGAGAAACTCGAGGCCCTCCGCGCGATCGGCGTGGACCAGTTCGCCGGCTACCTGCAGCACGACAACAAGGAAGAGACGTTGCGCGTCTACGGGGAGACCGTGATCCCGGCGATGGCCGAGCAGATCGTGGCCAAGAAATGACCCGATCCACGCGAATGGTGCAGATTCGAGCCGATCACGGTCACACTGAAGGTGAGCGATCCGCGACCCCACCATCTCAACGCAGAGAGAAAGTACCCGATATTCGTGAATGACATCACTTCCCCCAGCGCCACGGCCAGCCGGAACGAGCTCGCCTACGACCTCGACCGGGCGCACGTCTTCCACTCCTGGTCGGCCCAGGGTGCCCTCAAGCCGCTGGTGATCGCCGGCGGGCAGGGCTCCCGGGTCTGGGACTATGACGGGCGCAGCTACCTGGACTTCTCCAGCCAGCTCGTCAATGTGAACATCGGCCACCAGCATCCGGCCGTCACCGCGGCCATCATCGAGCAGGCCGGTGAGCTCGCCACGGTCGCACCCTCCACGGCGACCCTCTCCCGCGGCGAGGCCGCCAAGCGCATCGTCGAACGGGCGCCGGAGGGCTTCAACAAGGTCTTCTTCACCAACGGCGGGGCGGATGCGATCGAGAACGCGATCCGCTTGGCGCGCCTGCACACGGGGCGCGACAAGGTGCTCTCCACCTACCGCTCGTACCACGGCAACACGGGCGCGGCCATCGTCGCAACCGGCGACTGGCGCCGGATCCCGAACGAGTTCGCCCGCGGGCACGTGCACTTCTTCGGCCCCTGGCTCTACCGCAGCGAGTTCTGGGCGACCAGCCCCGAGCAGGAGTCGGAGCGCGCCCTGCGCCACCTCGAGCACGTGATCCAGAGCGAGGGACCCGCGGGCATCGCGGCCGTGCTGCTGGAATCCATCCCCGGCACCGCCGGCGTGCTCGTGCCGCCGCCCGGCTACCTGGCCGGCGTGCGGGCCCTCTGTGACCGCTACGACATCATGCTGATCCTCGACGAGGTGATGGCCGGCTTCGGGCGCACCGGCAAGTGGTTCGCGTTCGACGGCTTCGACGTGGTGCCTGACCTGATCACCTTCGCGAAGGGCGTCAACTCCGGGTACGTCCCCACCGGCGGGGTGATCATCTCCGATTCCATCGCTCACGACTTCGACACCATGGTCTACCCCGGCGGCCTCACCTACAGCGGACATCCGCTCGCGATGGCGTCGATCGTGGCGGCCCTGGACGCCATGCAGAACGAGGGCATCGTGGAGAACGCGGCCCGGATCGGGCGCGACGTGCTCGCGCCGGGGCTCACCGAGTTGCAGGCCAAGCACCCGGTCATCGGCGAGGTGCGCGGGCTCGGAGTGTTCTGGGCGCTGGAGCTCGTTGCCGACCGGGAGACCCGCCAGCCACTCAGCGGCGCCGTGATGGGCCGGATCAAGGCGGAGCTGCTGGCCCGCAATCTGCTGCCGTTCCTGGCCGAGAACCGCATCCACGTGGTGCCGCCGTGCGTCGTCACCGACGCCGAGGTCGCCGAGGCGCTCGCCATCTACGACGAGGTCCTCAGCCTCGACCTGCTCGGCTGACCGCCCGCCCCCACACCCTCCCCACCTGCACCTTTCCGGTCGAGAGTGCCCGTTCCGCGGGTCACTCTCGACCGGAACGGGCACCCTGACCACAACTCGACGACGAGAATGAAGAGAGACGAACGCCCATGACCGAGACCGCCCTGACCGAACTGCCCGTCATCACCCACTGGATCGACGGGGCTCCCCTCCTGGGAGTCTCGACCCGCACCGCGCCCGTCTTCAACCCGGCGCTCGGCGCCGTAGCGAAGAACGTGCTCCTGGCCAGCAGCGTCGACGTCGACACCGCCGTCGCCTCCGCTCAGGCCGCCTATCCGCTCTGGCGCGACACGTCCCAGGCCAAGCGGCAGGGCGTCATGTTCAACTTCCGGGAACTTCTGAACGCGCGCAAGGGCGAGCTGGCCGACATCCTCACCGCCGAACACGGCAAGGTGACCTCGGATGCGCTCGGCGAGATCGCGCGCGGCCTCGAGGTCGTCGAGTTCGCGCTCGGCATGCCGCACCTGAGTAAGGGCGAGTATTCCGAGAACGTGTCCACGGGCGTCGACGTCTACACGCTGCGTCAGCCGCTCGGCGTGGTGGGCATCATCAGCCCGTTCAACTTCCCCGCCATGGTGCCGCTCTGGTTCTTCCCGATCGCCATCGCGGCCGGCAACACGGTCGTGCTCAAGCCGAGCGAGAAGGACCCGTCCGCGTCGAACTGGATGGCCGCCCTGATGACCGAGGCCGGGCTGCCCGACGGTGTGCTCAACGTCGTGCACGGCGACAAGGAAGCCGTCGACGCCCTGCTCGTGCACCCCGATGTGCAGGCGATTTCGTTCGTCGGCTCCACGCCGATCGCGAAGTACATCTACGAGACGGCCGCGCACCACGGCAAGCGCGTGCAGGCTCTCGGCGGCGCGAAGAACCACATGCTCGTGCTGCCCGACGCCGACCTGGACCTGGCCGCGGATGCCGCCGTCAATGCCGGCTTCGGCTCGGCCGGGGAGCGCTGCATGGCCATCAGCGTGGTGGTGGCCGTGGAACCGGTCGCCGACGAGCTGGTCGCGAAGATCACCGAACGGCTCCAGGGCCTCAGGGTGGGCGACGGCATGCGCGGATGCGACATGGGTCCGCTGATCACGGAGGTGCACCGCGACAAGGTGGCCTCCTACATCGACATCGCCAGGGCCGACGGTGCCGAGGTCGTCGTGGACGGTCGCGGCATCGAGGTGGACGGCGACGCATCCGGTTTCTGGCTCGGCCCGACCCTCTTCGACAAGGTGACAACCGACTCCGACGTCTACCTCGACGAGATCTTCGGCCCGGTGCTCTCCGTCGTGCGGGTCGCCAGCTACACCGAAGGACTCGACCTGATCAACCGCAGCCGTTACGGCAACGGCACGGCCATCTTCACCAATGACGGCGGTGCGGCGAGAAGGTTCCAGAACGAGGTGCAGGTCGGAATGGTCGGCATCAACGTGCCGATCCCCGTGCCCGTGGCCTACCACTCGTTCGGCGGCTGGAAGGACTCCCTGTTCGGCGACGCCAAGGCCTACGGCCCGGCCGGGATCGCCTTCTACACTCGGGAGAAAGCCATCACGAGCCGGTGGCTGGACCCGAGCCACGGCGGCATCAACCTAGGCTTCCCGCAGAACGCCTAGTACCCTGTCTTCTCCGCTCGCCACGGCCCGTATGGCCGCGAGTGCGGGTGAATCGTCGGTATGACCCTTCCTAACCGACAATTCGCCCGCATTCGCGGCCGGTGCATGGGCCAGAGGCCTAGGGGATGAGGGCGTGCTGGGCCTGCACCCGGGCGGCCTCGGTGCGCAGCACCTCGAGCACGGTGCGCACGGCCAGACGCTCGGCCCGGTCGGGGCGCATCAGCGCCACGATCTGACGTTCGGCGTCCACCCCGCGCAGCGGCTTGAGCACGAGCCGGCCCGGCTGGTCACCGCCCCAGGTGTACCGGGGCACCAGGGCGATGCCGAGGCCTGCCACGACGAACGCCTCGATCACCCGCAGGTCGGCGAACTGCTGGGCGACGGTGATCTGGCTGCCGGCCTTCTGCTCGATCTGGTGCAGGATGCGCTCGAACGGGTAGCCGGTCGGCGCGCCGATCCAGGTCTCGCCGATGACGTCCGCCGGGGTGATCCACGACCGGGAGGCCAGCCGGTGGTCGGCCGGTACCCCGACGTCGAGCGGCTCGGTCATCAGCGGAACCACCGTCAGCCCCCGGCCGCCCCACGGAAGCTGGCCGCGCAGGCTGTAGGCGAGCACGATGTCGTACTCCGCCGTGAGTGCGGGGAAGTCGCTCAGCTCCGGGTCCTTGTCGGTGCAGTTGACCACGAGTCCGGGCACGGCGGCGATGGCCTTCACCGCTCCGGGGAGCAGCATCTCACCCGCGGTCGGAAACGTGACCAGGCTCACCTCGCCGGTGGCGTCGTTGCGGAACTCGTCCCAGACCGCCCGGGCGCGGGCGAGGGCGACCGCGACATCCGTTGCGCTGCGGGCCAGGGCGCGTCCGGCATCCGTCAGAACGAGGCCGCGGCCGCTGCGCTCGGTGAGCGGCAGTCCGGCCTCGCGTTCGAGCACTTTCAGCTGCTGCGAGACAGCAGATGGCGTGCGGTGCGTGGCGCGTGCGACCTCCGTGATGCTGTGGCGTTCGGCCAGTTCGCGGAGCAGTTCGAGTCGTTGGACATCCATGTAGCAAAGCTACACACTCCGTGCAGAACAATGCGATTGTGCTGCAAAGTTAAAGATGGTGAAATAAATATGTCGAACTCGTGCAATGGTGCCTCCGTCTCCCCGACACTCAACCCCATTACCCGAAAGGTACGACCGTGTTTGTTCTTCTCGCCGTTCTCGTTCTCATCGTCATCTCTTCCGTCGTTGCCGTCGTCGTCGACGTGCACAAGGACGGCTTCCGTCGCGTGCCCGAGCGCAAGCTCGTTCGCATCTTCTAAGGGCTCGCTTGCCCTCAGGCTCTCCGACCGGCCGATGGCCTAAAGTTGGACCTGTGACGGACACACGCCAGCAGCTCATCGCCCACATCTCGGCCGAGGCCGTTTTCCATGGGGATTTCACCCTGACCAGCGGCAAGAAGGCGACGTACTACGTCGATCTGCGCAAGGTCAGCCTCGACCACCGCGTCGCCCCCCTGATCGGCCAGGTCATGCTCGACCTGATCGCGGACATCCCTGATGTCACCGCGGTCGGCGGCATGACCATGGGTGCCGACCCGGTGGCCGCGGCCATCCTGCACCAGGGTGTGGCCCGCGGCGCCGCGTACGACGCGTTCGTCGTGCGCAAGGAGCCCAAGGACCACGGCCGGGGAAAGCAAGTCGAAGGACCCGACCTCGCCGGTAAGCGCGTCGTCGTGCTCGAGGACACGTCCACCACGGGCGGCTCCCCGCTGGCGGCCATCGACGCGCTCCTCAAAGTGGGCGCGATCATCGCCGGCGTCGCCGTCGTCGTCGACCGCAACACCGGTGCCCGCGAAGTGATCGAAGCCGCGGGCTACCCCTACTACGCCGCCATCGGCCTTGAGGACCTGGGGCTGAACTAGTGCCCAAGGACGAGGTGCCCGGCGAAGACGGTATGGCGTGGCTGGCATCTCAGCTCGGTGATGGTGCGCGCCCGGCGCTGCCGGACGAGTACTCGCCCCGCCAGTCGCCGCGCTGGCCGAGAACCTCGCGCATCGTTCCACCGGCGCCCGTCGAGCCGACGACCCATACCGGCGTCTTCCTCTGGGGGCTCAAGCCCACCTCCCAGCCTGATCCTCGGCTCGCCAAGGGGGCAGCGGCACGGGCGGCGGCCGCTGCTGCTGCTGGTGGGGCCGGTGCGGCCCCCGTGATTCCCGCCGCTTCGGCGCCGTCGACGTCGGTGCCTGGTCCGCTGCCTGCGGGGTCGCCGTCTGCGGTGTCGTCGACCGCAACGGGATCCGTGCCGACCACGACAGCGGCCCTGTTCGTCGTGACGCCCGCGAATCCGGCGCGTGTGACCACGGCCGGTGCCGCCTCAGCCGGCAATGCGGCAGGTGCCGCCCGGACTGCGCCGTCTGCTCCCGTCGCTGCGTCTTCTTCCGTGGCTGCGTCTCTTCCTGTTTCTCCCTCTTCTCCTGCGTCTGCCCCTGCGTCGGCCTCTTCCGAGCTGCAGCCGGCCGCGTACGCGAACACGGCCGCTGCCGGATCGAACCCGTCGACCGCTGCGCGCACGGATGACCCGGCTTCGGAACTGACTCCGGCCGGCCCGCGTCCGCCTTCGGGCTCGGTGCCCGCCCGTTCGGTACCCGACCCTGTGTCGACCGAGGCACCCGCACCTTCGGCACCCGCACCTTCGCGGCCCGTCGAGGCTCCAGCGCCCATGCCGGTGCCCGGCGGGAACGGACCGGACCGTGCGCACGGGAGCGACGGCATCCGTTCGGTGGAAGCCGATCTCGCGCCGGCGCCGTGGTGGGCCAGCCTCGCCCAGTCCCCACTCGAGCTGACCCCCGAAGAGATCGCGGCCGCCGACCTGCTGGCCGGGCGCACGCCGCCGGCGCCGGCACCCGAGCCGACCCCGTTGCCGGCTCCGGTCTCCGCCCGCGGCCGTTTGCGGGCACGCCT
>NZ_SOGK01000106.1:0-13746 GCF_004564305.1 Cryobacterium sp. TMT3-29-2 | reverse complement strand
CGCCGCCTCGGTAAGCTCACCCCGATCGAGTTTGAAACAATAAACGTGGCCCTCAAGGCCGCCTGAAACCACTAACCCTTTGAGTCAACTGAACTCGGGGCAGTCCCGACTGGCCGCCAATTCTTGGAGAGAAACTTCGCGCCGTCAGGCCGTAGCTCCCCCGTCGGTGAGACATGGCGGTACAGCGTCTGCCGAGTGATCCCAAGCTCCTTGCAAAGTTCACGGACCTTCGTCTCTTTCTGACCAATGACGGCCATGGCCAGGCGAATCGTGGCCGGCGTCATCTTGAACGGACGCCCACCGGTCCTCCCCCGTGCTCGCGCCGCGGCGAGCCCGGCCACGGTGCGCCCAGAGATAAGGGCCCGCTCGAACTCGGCCAGGGGGGCATCGCCGCGACGATTGTGCAGGCGAGTACGGAAGTTTGTGCAGGCGACTTCGGAAAATGACTGTTCGGTGCCAACATCCTGCGTGGCGTCGGAATGACTACCACGTACCGCGTAGTAGTGTGTGATGCGTCGAAGGAGATACATGGACACCACGCAGCTACTCAAAGGAGTGCTCGACGTCGCGGTGCTCGCCGTCATTCAGGAAGAAGACGGCTATGGCTACGACATTGTGCGGCGCCTGCGCGCTGCCGGCCTCAAAGAGGTGGGAGACGCCTCGGTTTATGGAACCCTCCGGCGCCTCTATACCGCGGGTGCATTGTCAACCTATGTTGTGCCCTCCGATGGCGGCCCGCACCGCAAGTACTACGGAATCAACACTGAGGGACGGACCATGCTTGCCGAACAACGAGCCAGCTGGACTCAGTTCGCCAACACACTGTCACTCCTCCTCACAGAACAGCACCAGCCCACCGCTACCATCCGCACGATTGGGGACAAGTCATGAGCACGACCACCTCACCCACCCTGGCCATCCGTGATTTTGCCGCTGCCGTGCGCGCCGCGCTCAGCGACCTTCCCAGTGAAGATGTCGAAGAACTCACGGACGGACTTGAAGCGGATCTGACCGAGCAAGCCGAGGATCTCGATGCGCAAGGTTTCGATCCGGGCGATGCGGTCGGCTACGCCGACGAGTTGCGGGCTGCGGCCGGGCTACCAGTCAGGGGAAAGCCGCGGCTGCCATCCGCCTGGACCGCCAACGAACTTCGCACCTGGGCCAGCGCACAGCGATCAAACCTCGCCCGTAAGGCACGATCGACAGTGATCGGCTCGCACACCCTGGACTTCTTCATCTCACTCCGACCGTTCTGGTGGGTGCTGCGGGGCTGGGCCGTCTACAAGGTCATCTCGGCTCTAGTTATCGACACCAGCCTTGCCAGTACTCTGCCGTCGAATGGCACTGAGTGGGTTCTGCTCCTGCTATTCGTCACCGTCAGCGTGCAATGGGGACGGGAACGATGGCTCCCCTGGTCATGGCTGCCACCGCTTAGGACACTGGTCAGCGTCTGCTCGATCATCGCGCTGCCACTTCTTCTTGTGCTCGCCACACCGTGGAGTAGTTCGGCCGACCAATACGTGGAGGACTACGTTCCACAAGGCCTGCTCCTCGACGGTAACGAGGTCTCCAATGTGTTCGCCTATGACTCAGACGGTCAACCTCTCACCGGCGTGCAACTCTTCGACCAGGATGGAAAACCACTCACGACCGTCGGCGATCCGAACGCCACACCGTGGGTTACCACATACGGCGACGACGGGACGGAGGTCCTCTTGGTCCCCAGCTCTGACGTACCGGGGAGAACCGGTTGGAACGTTTTCCCCCTCAACAAGGTCGACTCGGTGGACTATAACTTGCAACCCAGTGGCGAGCCCGACCTCTCCACCGCTACTCCGGCCGTGCCACCCTTTGCCCAAGTGCGGCCCCTCACACAGCAGACGCCGACGGCCCCGCCGACTCCCGCTCCCTCTTCGGCGCCGCCCGTCGCTCTTGAACCGAGCGTCGCACCTACACCAAACTCAGGCGGAGACAATTGAGCGAGTCACCGCAGACCAATCCCGCACCGCGAAAGATCAGCCCATCAGCGATCGACCTGCCGCCAACTCAACCACTCGACATCACCGCATGGCTCACATTTGAACGAGACAACACTTAGTCCTCGCGTCGCTTCGGGTGGATTCGCTGTCACCTGGATGACCAACGACTGACCGCGATGTGTCAGGGCGACTCCAAGAGCCACGCCGGCGAGTGTCAAAGAATGAAGACACCGACGTTGTCTGACATAAGTTTCACACTAGGACCTGACGTCCAACTGGGGTGTACCCCAAATTCGAGTGATCGCCGTGCACCTGAGACGTAAGTTCGGCGGCACTCCCCCGGCAACGGTTGATTCCGGAACCGAGCATCAGCAAAATTACTCCCGCCGGATTCTGTGGGGGCGACGACCCGACCTTCACGATTACGATCGCCTATGGCTGCGAACCAGCAAAACCCGGGCCGTCCAGTGCCGCAGTGCTTACTCGCGTTTGGGAAGCTGCTCAAGCCACTCGAACAGACTCGACCCAACCTGCGCAGGCAGAGGCGATTGAGTGGCTTTTGTATTGCGGCGACCGCCGTGCACAATCGCATTCCGTTGAGTCGACAACGCGCTAACCGCCTGGAACAAGTTGACGTTCGCCTTTTTCAATGTCACGCCCAGCGTTGCAAGAAGCACTTCGTCAAGCAGCTCGGGAAGGTTCGACCGCCGACTCAGGATCATCCTTGCCATCGCTTTCCCGCTCAGGGGAACTCGATCCTGAATGATTTCCTTCACCTTCACCTCACACGCTGTTGCCGCGACCAGAGTGGCCCGGTCTTGGTCGTTTGCCGACTGTGCGTCAGAGAGGTGCCAGGCATCAGCGAGCAACGAGTCAGCAATGCTCGGTTCTTGCCTTGCTGAAACGTCATCCATTATCGACTCGATGCTGCCGACGTCGAGCCGAATGCGCGACGATCGCATTGTCACCGACTGTGCCGGGCCGTATCCCAAGATGCGTTCGCCGGTTTCGCGGTACTCGAGTTGCGCGATCCCATACTGCGCTGGCGCGTGAGTGGACAATCCCAACCAGGACTGTGCTGGCGCTGCAGCGCGAAGATGCCGAAGAAACAAACCGGCCACCGCCTCGGCTATTGGCCGCGTTGCATTGATGTCGTTGTCAGCGATGGTGCGTAGCTCGTCCGTCAGGTCATCTGGTTTCGGCATCGGAAACGCCGTCGTCGTTTCAACGGTCACCTCGAAAAGGACCAACGCCGCCGTGCGTTCATCACGGTCAGGGTCTGCGAACACTGGCCCGCTCCCAACGAGCGACGGTAAGGGATTTTGTGGATAGTTTTCTGGCAGATCAGAAAACGACTCCGCGTCACTGGGGAGATTAACTCGAACCAATGAGCCATCCCAGTTCAGTTCAAAGTTGGCCCCTACGGCATCTAATCCGATCCACAACTGCGGGACGATGAACCGCATTCGAAAAATGGCATCAACCATGACGTGCAGCTTTCATGAAACCGTCGGTACCGGGCTGGGTCAGAGTTGCCCGGCAGTCGTCATCTCTTCGTACCGCTGAAACAGCACTCGCTGTCGGTCCGCTTCCGTCACCAAGGCCCGCCGGGCGCCGAACGCCTTGTCGAGGACCCTATCGAGCGCGTTGTGCGAGGACACGAGCACGGGGTCCATCGCAAGCGGGTTGTACAGGTCTTCGAGCGAGCGCCCCGGATGGAGGTCCCTCGCGTCGAGGACCTTCTGCCCAGCCTCGATCACAGCTTGTCGTAACACGTCGGTGACCTTCGGCAGTGGGAGCGTGTTCCAGACAAGGGTGTTGGAAAACGACGGGTCCGATTTCCACCTGCCGCCGACTGACTTCTGCCAGGTGATGAACATGCTCGAAGACATCACGGCGAAGGCAAATCCGTCCGGGTCGTCCACTTTGTAGACCTTGTCGCCAGCAATTACGTCCGCGGGCATCCGCGCCGCAGTGGCCCAGCGCCGTCGTTCGGAGAACACCTTCGGAATCCCGAGATACGAGGTCTCCGGCTGCGATCGCTGCCCAAACAAGTGAGGGGTCTCCGCCATTTTTCGAGTGGAGGGCGCCTTGGACGCAAGACGCATCGCTCGAACCCCCTCGAGGCGTTTCCGCAGCACCGGAGACCTATCGACATCCGCCGGGTCAAGGTCGGTCATCCAGAGGCACCAACGATCCTCACCATTTATGAATTCTTCCCCCATCATGTATCGGTGAAGGTACTTCGCTGCGACGGGGTCGGCGGTGACCTCGGCATAGTCTTCTTTCTCTACGATGAGGTTCTTACCATCACGAGGCATGCTCCCCATGGTGACCGGCGGCAAGTCGGGTGCGAGGACCGTTCGACGTTGGGCAACGAGGATATTCGGACCATCGATGAGGTACGCATTGATGCGATCCACGGTCTTCGCCGTAGGAGCGCCGCGGAGGGTGTCGTAGAAGAACAGCGTCGGAGCGGGCGCTGCCCGGCCGCCCCTGTCAAAACCAATGACAACACAATGCACGTTTGCCGCCCCGGGCGCTTCTGACGACCAGCCAAAAGTGCGGTGGGCGTACCGGATACGCCACCCGGCCGCAAACACTGGCCCGAAGAGAGTGGGAACGGGTTCACCCTGCGTGATGGAGTTGGTGGACACAAATGCGAACCGTCCGCCCGGAACTCCGTCGAAGAACTCGACGGCCTTTCGGTACCAGGCGGTGACGTAGTCGAGTCGTCCAATATCTTCACGACCCCAGACTGTACGGAGGTCAGCGGCCTGCTCCGCTTCTCGTCCGCGGTGTCCCTTGAACGGCGGGTTGCCGACGACGATTGTGTTCACAGTCGGATTAAGAATGTCCCGCCAGTTCGTACGAAGCGCGTTGCCAACGTGGATTGTGTCAATAGTGCCAAGCGGAAGGGAATCCGGCGCCATGCCGAGCTCAAGGGACATCGCCTGGTTCGCTTGATGGTCAGCGAGGTGCAGCGCGGTCGAAGCGATTCGGGCCGGCCATTCCTCGATTTCAATTCCGAAGAAATGCTCTGGCCGGACGACGAGGTCGTCGCGGGTGAAAAACATCGTCGGAACTTCGGTGGTGTCGCCCAGTTCCCGGAGACGAATGAGGACAGCGAGATCGAGCGCTCGGAGCTCCCGGTAGCTCAGAAGGAGGAAGTTTCCGCATCCCGCTGCTGGGTCGATAAGGCGTATCTGACCGAGGTGGGCACGAAATTTCTTCAGCCCCTGGACGCTGTGCTGCTCATCTGCGAATCGGGTTTTGAGGTCGTCGAGGAATAGTGGGCCGAGGGTCTTGAGGATGTTCGTCTCGGTCGTGTAATGCTCACCAAGCTGGCGTCGAGATTTCTTGTCCTTCACTGCCTGGAACAACGACCCGAAGATAGCCGGGCTGATGTCAGCCCAGTTGAACCGGCACGCGTCGAGGAGCTTGGAACGCATCTCGGAGTCGAACGCAGGGATGCTGATGGTCTCCGCGAAAACGCCGCCGTTGGCATACGGAAGTTTCTGCAGAGCTTCATCGAGATGCCCAGGTTTGATCTTCTGATTAAGCACTTGGAAGAACATCGCAATCTGCGGGCCGAGGTCGGAGCCGTCGTCCCTAGTCCGGTCCTCGATGAATTCCGTGAACAGGTCGCGATCCCAGAGACCCGAGTCGTCGGCATACATGCAGAACAGTATCCGGACGAGGAAGACTGACGCCTCATGGTCGGGGTAGCCGGATTTCTCAAGTGTCTCGTACAGAGAGGCCATGACGCGCGCCGCCTTGATAGATGCGGCCTCTTGCTCCACGGATCCGAACGAACGAGTTTGGTAACCGGCGAGGAACGCCAGGGCTTCCGCCTTCACTGGCAGGCCGGTCAACGCAAACTCCTGGACAGCACCCTCTGTCCGATCGTGAAGGTCGAGGATTCGAAACTGCCGGAAGTCGCTCGTGATTACCCACCGTGGGGCTTCCGCGTCGGTGAGATCGTCGATGTAGTCCAACGCTTGCCGTTCAGCTTCCTCGAGGTTCTTACCGGCGGACTTCATCTCCACGAGACACAGACCAGGGACAAGAGCGTCGATGTAACCGCCGTTACCAGTCGAGGACCTCTTCGCCCGCCGTTCGTAGGAGGCGGCTTTCGTCTCCGTGATGCCGTACACGCCGAGGAGGTCACGGACGAACGACTGCGCCTGCTGCCGCTCCTCGCCTGGTTCATCCTTCCACTCGGACACGAACTTTCCCGCACGCTTGCGAATCTCGTTCAGAGACCTTGTCGCCACCCCGACACCGACCTTTCTTTTTGCCGACCGGTTCCGCGAATAATAGTCCCTGGTCGTTTCAGCATTTATGACGACCGTACCGTGTCCCCTCGCCCCTGCCGGACAGGTTGTCAGTACCCAAGCCCAGGCCAAAACCGAATCTCGGCGCAGCATCCGGACCGCTGGTTGTGGGGCTCCTTGGACCGCTATCGGAAGTTCTTCTTCGAGTCCGTTTCATTGGGGTGTCCGGTGGCCGCTTTCGTGATGTACACGCGTCCTGGCTTCTTCGCCTTGACGTTGGGCTCATCGACGGCGTACCAGAGGCGAGCACCATCGGTCACTTTGTACTGCCACTGCGGGAGGGCTACACCGTCGATAAGGACTGTCTCGAGATCTCCTCGCAGTCTGTAGCAGCGATCAGGGTCGTACTTCGCGGGATGTGCGGTGAGATAGTCGAAGGCGTCCGCCAGGGCATTCTTCGCGGTGGACTTCAGATCAGTCCACCCGCGTTCGGCAGCGACACTGCCAAAGAAGATTTCGTACTCGGTGCCTTTTACAGGTCGCGGAACCGGGGTGCCGCGTTTCCCCGCCATCTACGGGCGATTAACGCGGACAGGAGCAGCCGGCAGCTCGATGGGCTCGACAGGTCGCATACCCATCGCGTAAGCCAGGGCCGTTTCCTTCCACTCCTGCTGCGCGCGCAGCAGCCGCTCAAACGTTCCCAGCTCACTGGCGGCATAGAGCAGCTGCTCGATCTCGGCCGCGTACGCGCTCAGCTCCCCCGGGGTGAACTCCCCCGTCCACGCGAACAGGTCGGTCAGCGCCGCCGCGACGTCGCCCTTGTTCCGGCCGATCGCACGGATCAGACGACTCGAGAGCGCTACACCGTTCTCGAGGACATCGAGATCGTGACCGCGAAGGATCACGAGATCGTCACCGTCACGGCGCGTGATCCGAACCTGGCCCTCGTCGATGTGGGCCAGAACCTCCTTGGGCTTGCGCAGAAGGTCAGTGAAAGTCGCAGTACTCATATCGACACAGTACATCAGATAAACATCTGATTGAAGGGCTGGGGAGATTGATGCCGGCCTACGAAGTTACGAACTTACAGAGTTACGAAGTTGATCCTCTGTACTTCCAGCGAGCTTGTCGGCCCTGGCCAACAGCAGGTCTACGGCTATGCGAATGAGCGTGTTGTCTGTGATGCGCTCCCCGCCGTCTGTCTTGTTGCGGTTGATTTGGCGAGCCTTGGCCGCGAGGGCATCCATCTGATCGCCGCGCAGGCGTGTCTCTTTCCGAACGAAGGAAAGATAGTGGGCGCCTCCCCCGACGTCAGACGCCCCGATTGGTTCTTTCAGCTTAGTTACCACACGGGTCGCCCGCGCAGGAGTAGGAACAGGCTCGGGTTCTGTTGCCGGTGCTGGTGCCGGTTCAGTCGGAACGGGCACCTGAACGACTGCCTGTACCGCTTCCGGTTTTGGATCGCCAAGCAGCTGGGTGAGTTTCGTCCTCGCCATCACTTGCCTCCCTTGGTGTTGGCCCAGTAGGAAACGAGCTCGAGGGCAACTCGTCGGTAGTCCTCGCGCGCCTTGCTGGCGATTCTGGAGTCACCGTCTGCGTATTGGGTTACAACACGGCCCTCAATGGGAGCCATCTTGTGGATCTTGTAGTCGCGAATTGCCGCTTCGAATCGGGCAAAGCCAGCTCCATCCAACAGCCCCTGGGCATCAACCAGGTCCGACGGAACGCGCGGGTCGACCCGATTGACCAGAACCCGATAGTTCACCCCTGCCGGCAGGACGACCTCATTAATCGTTGCCATCAGCGGAGCAAAAGCGAGCGGAGATGGCTCAGTGGGCAGGATAACAAAGTCGGACTCCCCAAGAACCGTAGAGAGCACGTCTCGGCCTTCAAGAGAACCTGGGGTATCCACGAAGACAACGTCGTAGGGCAGCTCACGCAGCCGGGCGAGATTTCTCGGGTCAGTGTCGTCGGCGACATCGAACGGAAGGCTGTCCCCCGCCCTGTCGGCCCACCACGCGGATGATCCCTGCGGGTCCACGTCGACAACCAAGACCCGGGAGTTCTCAGCGCAGACGCTCGCGAGGTTCATTACTGTTGTTGTCTTGCCGGCGCCGCCTTTTTGGTTGGCTATTGAGACAATGCGCATTCGATCTCCAGTCTGTAACTCTGTAAGTTCCAGATTCCGTAAGTTACGAAGTTCGGTTGTTACTAAGTCTGTTAGTTCGAAAGTACCAGAGTCCGGAACCTACAGACTCATTCAGCTTGCGCGTGTTGCACTTACAAACTTCCGGAGTAACGAACTTCCGACATAACAGACTTACGAAGTTACAGACTTACGAAGTCAATATCTGGGGAAGTTCCCGCCGAACATGTATAGGGGCCGGACATAGCGGAGTTAGGACGTTACAGAGTTCGGAAGTTACAGAGTTGCAGAGTCACGAAGTCACGAAGTCACGAAGTCACGAAGTCACGAAGTCACGAAGTCACGAAGTCAGATACTCCAGCACGCAACCAGCTGCGGTGGATGAGTACCCACCATGGCACCGCCGGCCGCGAGGTGGGGGAGTGCCCAGGTGGACGTGGACCAGGTGGAGGACACGACCGGCGGTTGCCCCGGCCACAGGCGTCGCCCGCGCCAACCCTGACATCGAGATGAGCAGTGTCCACGCATTACTGACATAGAGATGAGTCCTCACACTCACCGTCCGGGACGGACGGTGAGTGTGAGAGCCACCTCATCCAGCATTGCTTTCGTATTTCGTATTTCATTATTTTGTTACGTGTTTTGTTTTTAGTTCTGTTAGTGTGACGTTATGAGTGATCTGGTGCAGGTGGAGCAGCGTACGTGTCGGTTCCCGGGGTGTGAGCGGCCTGCTGTGGCTGCGGAGGCTGGGACGGGGCGGCCGCCGGAGTATTGCAATGACGAGGGCCACAACCGGGCCGCTGCGTGGCGTGCGCGCCGCCGGTTGAGTGCGGAGCCGGCGCGGGGCCTCGAGGACGAGAAGCGTCCGGTTGATGCGGCGAGGCAGCGTGCGAGTGAGATCCGGGGTCAGGTCGCGGGGATGGTCGAGCACCTCGGCGCCCAGCTGAATGCGCTGGTCGAGGAGCTCCGCACGGTCGCGGATCCCGACGCAGCCGAGGCCCAGATCGAATCGGTCACGACCGAGGCAGCCGAGCAGGTCGCGTCGGCGTTGGCGCGGGCGACGCGTGCGGAGCAGGCGCAGCGGAAGGCGGAAGCGGAGCGGGTCGAGGCCGACGCGGCCGCCGTCGAGGCTTCCGAGCTGGCCGAGCAGCAGCAGGCAGCCCTGGCCGAGACCCACGAACAGCTGGCCGAACAGGCCCTGGTGCTGGAGCAGGTCACGGTCGAGTTGGCCGCGACCCGGAGTGCGGGGGAGGCCCGGGACTTGGCGGCGCAGGCGGAGCTGGTCGAGCTCCGCGAGCAGCTGGCCGGCGTCCAGGCGCGTTTGACCGAGACCGAGCAAGCCCGCACCGAGGCGACAGCCCGTGCGGAGGCTGCGGTCATGGCGCGGGCGGAAGCGGACGAGCGGGCCCGGGGCGCGGTCGCCCGCGCTGACGAGGAAGCGGAGCGGGCCAAGCGGGCCGAGGCTGACCTGGTCGTTGCCCGAGAGCAGGTGGACCAGCTCCGCACCGAGCGTGAAACGTCGCGCGAAGAGGTCAGTGCTCTGCGCGGCACGGTGGCGACGGTGAGTGTGGAGCGGGACGCGGCTCGGGCTGACGCTGACCGGGAGCGGGTCCACGGGGATCAGCGGGTCGCTGACCTCCGCACCAGCCAGGACCAGCAGTACGAGCAGATCCGCACCGAACTAGCCGAGGCACGCCAAGACGCCCGCGAACAGCGCACCCGCGCCGACACCGCCGAAGCACGAACCACCGCGCCCACAACCAGGAAACCAGCCTCGAAGCAGTAAACCTCTCCGCCCTCATCAGGTCGACGAGCCCGGGCGAACCACGAGCTGCCGTGGTGGGGGAGCGCGAGGGGACTCGCCCCTCGCCGCCGGCCGCAGGCCGGTGTTACGCACTCGAGTTCGTATCCGTGCGTTCGGTGGCCGCGCCGGTGGGGGAGTAGCGCGGGGTTGCCCCTCACCGGCTGGCCCGTCAGGGCCAGCCGGTGAGTCGCGGCTAGATGTTGCGGAGCATGCTCACCACGGTGGGGAACGGGGACAGGCTGTCGACGAGGGTGTCGACGGTCCCGGCGTCGGGCTTCTGCGCGAATGACTGCTGGATTCGGGCGAGCTGGGCGTCGGTGAGGCCGACGGTTTCACCGTCTCCGGTGACGCTGACGGCGATGGCGGTACCGAAGATGACGGTGGGGCGGCCGAGGCGGTGGGCGAGCACGGTCGCGGGCAGGTTCAGGGTTGACCCGTTGATGAGGCCCTCATCATCGACGAAGAGGTCGATCTCGTCCTCCAGGCCGACGACGTCAAACATCCGGCAACCGATGGCGGCGATGATGTCCGCCCCGATGCTGGCCTCGTTCACGTCCAGGGTGGTGATGGTTTCGGTCGGGTTGATCTTGACGCTGCGGATGCTGGTGGTCATGGGGTTCTCTCTCCAAGGTTGGTGAGGTGCGCGGGGTCCCGAGCTCTCTCGTGGGCAGTGGTTGTGTTGTCGCCCACCGTTTTTCTGCCCTTGGTGGCAAGAGAAATCGATTGAGAGCGGGAGTGCCGCAGTGCCTGAACTCTCGTGCGAAATAAGGGAGCCTGCGACCGCGTGCGAGAGTGCGGGTGACGCAGGCACGGAAGCGAACTACGATGATTGGCCACCAAGGGAAGAAAAGTCTTGAATCAGGCAGGCCGGCGCAGCCGGCTCCGTGTGCGTCCGGCCTCCAGGCCGGATTCACCTGGTGGGGGAGTGTGAGGGGCACCATCCCCCTCACGGCGGCCGGCCCTGGGGCGGGCCGGCCTACGCGGCAGTTATTCGGGCCGCTGGTGCTGCTGGATCTCCGCATACGGGGCGGTATCGGTCCACGTGTACCCGGTGCTGACACTGACGGTTTTGGGGTTGGCGCGGACGACTTCGCGCCACTGGCCGCGGATCTTCACCCGGTCACCCTTCTTGACGGTGCTGCGGTCGTAGCCGGTGGCCGTGCCGCTCTCGATCTGGGCGGTGCGCACGGCTTCCCAGTACGCGATCTGGTCGCACTTTTCAGCGAGGTTGGGTGCGAGGTGGTCTGCTCGGGCCTGCTTCTGGGCGTCGGTGGCGTCGATGTAGCCTTGTGCGTCGTCGTAGCGCGGGGCGATGATGCGTCGGCCCGTGCCTGGGCGTGGGTGGCGTCCGTGCTGGCTTCAACTGATTTACGCATGGCGGTATCTGCTTTGGCGATCGCGTTGCGGTGGCGGCCTTCGGAGTGATGGCCAACCTTGATCGGTTCCCCTCCCTCGGGCAAGCGGTCAAGCGCGCTCCGGGCGCGGGTCCACGCGTCCTCGCTTGCGGTGCTCTTACGGTCGGCTGTGGCGGCCAGGGCGTCGACCCGGTCGGCCTGGCGTCCGATCTTTCCGACTTCAACCTCGGCGGTCGTGCGTCGCGTGCTGTCGATGTCGGTTTCGACCTCGAATCCGGCCGCTTCCAAGGCCTCCTGGGTGCGGGTGATGGTGTGGAGCTTGGGGAGGCGGTCGCGGGACTGGGGGACGAACCAGGCGCTGATGCTGCGCCCCCAACGCCAACCAACGGTCTTGAGGACGTCGGCGGTTCCGTCGCCTTTACTGGTGCCGTCGATCATGGTTCCGGCGGCGTGGCTGTGGGTGATGGTGAGCATGATTTCTGTTTCCTCGTTTAGGCGAAGCTGTCGGCGTAGCGGGTCGCGGTGCAGGTTTCTCCGGGCTGGGTATCTACGGCACCTTCCGAGGTGCACCCGCTGCAGGCGCACCCGTCCGCGTAGCGCTCCCTCGGGTAGGTGTTCTCGTACGGGCAATCGGACTCGACCATGGGTTCTCTTCTCTTCGTGAACAACTGTTTTTTTGGCCTGTCTGGCAAGAGAAATCGATAGCGACCGGGAGTGCCGAAGTGCCCGCATTGCCGGGCGAAATAAGCCCGCAGGGCGCGTCCGACACTGCGGGTGACGCAGGCACGCAAGGGAGCTACGATGATTGGCCAGATAGGACAAAATGCCCGGCAATCAGTGCCGCACAGCGGCTCCATATCGCTTCTGACGGCTTCGCCGTCGCAGTATCAGAGTGATATCACTGTGATATTCCGCTGCGGGGGAGTGCGAGGGGGATTCCTCCCCCTCGCCGGCCAGCTCGGGAGCTGGCCGGCTGCCCTGTCTAGAGTGCGGCGGCTTCCTCAGCGTTCGTGACGAGCTGTGCACCGAATTCGCGGATCAGGCGGTGGCATCCGGCACTGGTCGGGGACGTGACCGGGCCGGGGACGGCGCCCACGGGGCGGGCGATGGTGAAGGCGTGGGTTGCGATGTTCAACGATCCCGACCGGTAGCCAGCTTCTGTGACGACAGTTGCGCGGGCGGCGGCCGCGATCAACCGGTTTCGCATCAGGAACCGGTACCGGGTGGGGCTCTGCCCGAAGCTGATTTCGGAAGCTACCGCGCCTGCCTCAGCAATCCGGGTGAGCAGAGCGTCGTGACCGGTGGGGTAGTACCGGTCTAGTCCGCCTGCAAGATACGCGACGGTGCGCCCGCCGCTAGCCAGCGCTGCCCGGTGAGCCATTCCGTCTACCCCGTAGGCTGCACCGGAAATGATCACGTGGCCTCGGCTGACCAGGCCCGCGGTGATCTCCATGGTGACGTGCTCGCCGTACGCGGAGGAGGATCGAGCCCCGACGACGGCTGTGTTCAGGGGGTCGGCCAGGATCTCGGTGGTACCTCGCGCCCAGAGCGCGTAGGGGGCGGCGGTGCCGAGGTCGTTAAAACCTGCGGGCCAGTGCGGGTGCTCGGGGGTGATGAGTTCTGCCGACCCGGTGTCTGCGGCCGCGAAAGCTGCGGCAATGTTCCCCTCTGTGGCGCGGGGCCGGATGCGGGCGCGGAGTGTGGCCAGGTCGAGTCCTGCCGCGTCGCCGGTGCCGTGCAGGAGAACGTTCAGGGCTTCTTCCGCGCCCAGGGCGGCGATGAGGTTTCCGGTGTCCCTGTCTCCGGGCTCGCTGATGATGGTCCAGATTCCGCGCGCAGCTGCGTCGGTAGTGAATCGCTGGATGGTGGGAACGTGAGTGCTGATGCTGGCGAGCGTGTTCATGGGTTCTCTCTCCCTCGTGGACAACTGTTTTTTTGGCCTGTCTGGCAAGAGAAATGGGACTGCCCCCGGTTTGGTTGACTCCTGACCTGTGGAGATTCGTCTTCGCTGGAAAGATGTCATCATGCCCAAGCCCTACCCGCCCGAGTTCCGCCGCGATGTTGTAGCGGTCGCCCGGAAGCACGAAGCCCCGCTGAATCAGATCGCGAAGGACTTCGGGATCTCGGAGTCCTGCCTGGCGAACTGGCTGAAGAAAGCCGATGTCGAAGAAGGCGTCAAGCCCGG
>NZ_SOGK01000005.1:0-13137 GCF_004564305.1 Cryobacterium sp. TMT3-29-2 | reverse complement strand
CGCGGCATCGGCCGCCGCCTGGGCCTCCGCGGCAGCCTGGACTGCAGCGGCAGCGGCAGCGGCAGCGGCAGCGGCAGCGGCAGCGGCAGCGGCAGCGGCAGCAGCCTGCTCCGCGGCGATGCGGTCGGCCTCGGCGGTCGACGCCTTCACCACCTCGGCTTCGGCGTTGACTTGCTCCACGAGATCGAAGACCCGCTCGGGGGTCAAACGCCTGTATTCGCTGAGCGAAGCGACGGTGCTCGAGAGCCCCGTCGCATCCGTCTTCCCCTGGGCCGCCATGATGACACCGTTGGCGCCGGCCAGGGTGGTCCGAGCGCTCGCGGAGGCATGGGCCGGGACCACTCCGGCCAGGCTGCCTGCCTGCTCGGGGTGTGGGCCGGTGGCTCTCGCCAGCACAGCGGTGACGGCGAGGCGCTCTTTTTCTTCGGCCGCGGCGGATTGCGAGGCGGATTGGGCGGAGAACCCGCTCACCACGACGGCGCCGACGGCGATGACGGAGCCGGCCACGAAAAGGCGGCTGCGGCCGCGCCGACGACGCGTTTCCTGATGGCGGGTGTAACCGATGTCGGTGCCGAGCGCGGTTGCCGCACCGCTGGGCGTGGTTTGTGAATCAGAGTGTGAACTGGAAAAGACGTCGGACAGAGGAGAGGACGAGTTTAAGTTGGTCATACCTTCACAGGGCGAATCGCTCGTGCGGCTGCGCTCACGATTCTTGTTCGACGTTCCACGGTCGGGGTCCCGACCGGGCGAAGTTGCCAGAATGCCCCTGCATTCTGGATAAATCCTCATTTATGGCTGGCAAAGTGCTGGCAACAAACTGTGGCGGGATTGTCCAAATCACGATCTCGTGGATCTGATTCCCGGTGTTCGTGGTGCAATGGTCCGTGATGTCACAACGCACCGCACCCCCGCACCGTTTCGTCTATTCGACCGACGGGGTCAACCTGGCCACCTACGAATTCGGAGATTCGAGCGCTCCGACCGTGCTCGCGGTGCACGGCTTCGCCTCCAGCGCCGTCGCCAACTGGCACGTCACCGGCTGGACGCGCGATCTCATCCGCGCCGGCTTCCACGTGATCGCCATCGACCAGCGTGGGCACGGGCTCAGCGACAAGCCCAGCTCCCCCGCCGTCTACACGATGGAGGCACTCGTCGACGACGTGCTGCAGGTGCTCGACGCCTACCTGCTCGACGAGGTCTGCTACGCGGGCTACTCCCTCGGCGCCCGCGTGGGCTGGCAGGCCGCCCGCGAATTGGAGGGCCGCATCTCGCGGGCGGTGCTCGGCGGTATCCCCGACGGCGACCCTCTCAAACGCTTCAAGGTCACGGATGCCCGCGCTCACCTCGAGCACGGCACCGAGGTCGACGACCGCCTCACCGGCGCCTACCTGACCATGGCCCGCGCGCTCCCCGGCAACGATCTCAAGGCCCTCGTGGCCCTCGTCGAGGGCATGCGCGGCGGTCCCCAGCCCGGTGCCGAGAACGCGCCGGCACAGCCCGTGCTCTTCGCCACCGGGAGTAAGGACAGCATCCTCGAGGCCTCGAAGACACTCGCCGCGGCCACTCCGTACGGGGGATTCTTCGAGATCCCCGGGCGCAATCACTTCAACGCGCCGACGTCCCGCGCTTTCCGGGAGGCGGCGATCGAATTCTTTCGCGGCGGGAGCGGGAGCGGCAACGGCACGACGGCCGAGGTGCCACTGCTCTGATAATGTGCGCTCGTGGGTGCAAAAACATTCGATCGCGGCGTCGGAGTCGTCATAGCGCTTCTCGCTGGGGGCGCAGCCGCCCTCCTGTTGTTCGTCGTTGCGGTCGGAGAACCGGCTGCCGGAGACACGCCGTCGCAGGGACTCCTCCTCGGCCTCTGGAGCGTGCTCTACGACTTGGCCGCGCCGACACCGCGAATTATTCTCGGTGCCGTCGCTCTGGCCTTCCTTTTCGCCGCAGGAATTACACTGCTCGAACGAAGAACGTCGAGTAAGGCCCGTCGGTCCTTGAACCCGCGCACGACTCCCCTCTCGGCCGGAATCGTGATGGCGAAAACGCGCGGTGTCTTTGCCGGCCCGGTGACCGTGACCGTGCTGGTGCCGGCGTACAACGAAGAGGCATCGATCTCTGCGACCCTGACATCGCTGCTCGCCCAATCTCACCGCCCGGAACGCGTCGTGGTCGTGGCCGATAACTGTACCGATGGAACCGTGGACATCGCCCGGTCCCTGGGGGTGGAGGTCTTCGAGTCTCACGAAAACAGGTTCAAGAAAGCCGGGGCGCTCAATCAGATCTTGAAGATACTGCTCCCCGGCCAGGGCGACAACGACCTCGTCATGGTGCTGGATGCCGACACAACCCTCGACGACGGGTTCCTGGCCGCCGCCGTCCACAGATTCACCAGCGATCGAGCGCTGATGGCAGTCGGCGGGTTGTTCTACGGCGAGGAAGGTGCCGGAGTGTTGGGCCAGTTCCAGCGCAATGAGTACATTCGCTACTCCCGTGACATCCGGCGGCGCCGGGGCCACGTGTTCGTACTCACCGGCACCGCTTCACTGTTCCGACCAGTCGCCTTGCGCACGGTGGCAGACAGCCGCGGCGACACGATCCCGGGCACCAGCGGGGACGTCTATGACACGGCTGCTCTCACGGAAGACAACGAGCTCACCATCGCCCTGAAATCGCTCGGCGCCCTCATCATCTCTCCCTCGGAATGCACGGTCGTCACCGAGGTAATGCCGACTCTGCGCGCTCTGTGGGTGCAACGTCTGCGTTGGCAGCGGGGTGCGCTGGAGAACATCGGCGCCTACGGCGTCTCACCGTCGACCTTTCGCTACTGGGCCCAGCAGCTGGGCCTGGGCTACAGCGTCATCGCGCTCAGCGCGTTCCTGTTGCTCGTGCTCGTCACGCTCCTGGCAATCGATTCCTGGGTCTGGTTTCCGTTCTGGTTGGGCCTCGGCATCGTTTTCATCGCTGAACGTGTCGTGTCGGTCTGGACAGGCGGGACACGGGCACGCCTGCTGGCGTTTTCGCTCATCCCCGAACTGCTCTTCGATGTCTTCCTCGACCTCGTCTACGTCAAGGGGATCGTCGACATCACCCTGGGCCGGCAGGCTCAATGGGGCGACATAATCCGCTCCTCGCCCAACGACGATCTGCAGAGAGCGGCCTGATCCATCATGAACCACCTGGTTCCGACCGGACTTCTCCTGCCTTCCTCGGTGCTGCAGTCGGACGAATTCGCCATCCTTGCGGCATTCGTCGCGATCAATACGGTCATGTTCGCCGCACTCGCGGTCGCGAAGATCCTCCCGAAGGTGCATCCGATGGATTGGCTAGTCGGGCGTAACCGCCGAGCTGAAACTCGGAGCATCCATCCGGACGGACGCATCTCGCGTCCCACGACTGCTCTCTCAGGCGGCCACAGCAGCGGGACTAGCGAGCACGGCCCGGCGGTCGAGGTGGACCCCGGCGAGCATGCAGCGCACTGAGCCACCGGCAAGCTCGATCGTGGGCACGTCGAGCGGCAGGATCGTGCAGCTCTGCTCGATGACCCGGCGCTGCTGGGCAGACAGGCTGGCGAGGGCGCGACGCGAGAGCGCAAGCACCCGTCCGTTCCGGCCGTGCAGTTCGATGGCGTTGCCGGCATAGTTGCGGATCTGGTCGCGGTCCAGGTCCAGAACCTGTCGATCCTGTGTAGCCAGGCGCTCCACGACGTGGCGGCGCCGGGCGGCCGACTCGATCAGGTCCAACCCGACCAAGGCGAAGTCCGTGGCGATGCACATCATGACGTTGGTGTGGTAGATCGGGGTGCCGTTCTCGTCTGAGGCGTCGAAGACGATGGGCTCGTAGCCGAAGTTGGTGCAGAACCGTTCCAGCGCGATCGGGTCGGCGCGCCTCGACCGTGCCACATAGGCGATGCGCGCCGCATGGTCGAGCACCATCGCGCCGGTTCCCTCGAGGAAGACGTCGTCGAGTTCGAGCCCGGAGTAGTCGACGACGTCCTGCACGCGGTAGCGCTGCTTGAGCATCTCGACGATGTCGCCGCGGCGCTCGGTGCGCCGGTTCGGTGCGTGCATCGGATAGAGCGCCACGTGGCCCCCGGCGTGGGTGGAGATCCAGTTGTTGGGGAACACGCTGTCGGGCCGGCCCGGTCCGTCGTCGTCGAACAGGTGCACCGCTATGCCGTGCGCCTCCAGGGCGCCGGCCACCGCAGTGACCTCGGCGTAGGCGGCCTCGGCCACCAGGGCGGCGTCGTGCCCGGCATCGCGCGACTGGAACGCGTTGTCGTGGGCCGTCTCCGGGTTCGGCGAGAAGAAGTGCGGCCGGATGAGCACCACGGCCGACGGGGCCTGCACGGTCACCAGGGTCAGACGAGAACGGGCGCGCCCGCGGTGACCAGACCGAAGAGGTCCTTCGGGTCATCGGGGTCGGCGACGAGGTCGATGTCGGTGTAGAACGAGGTCTGGTCGACGGCGTCCTGCAGGAAGCGGAGCGCCGAGAAGTCCTCGATGGCGAAGCCCACGGAGTCGAAGACCGTGATCTGCTCGGCCGAGGTGCGGCCGGTCGCCTCGCCCACGAGCACCTGCCAGATCTCGGTGACCGGGAATTCGGGGTGCATCTGCTGGATTTCACCTTCGATCCGGGTCTGCGCGGTGAATTCCACGAAGACGTCGGCGCGGTGCAGGATGCCCATGTCGAGTTCGGTCTTGCCGGGGCAATCGCCGCCGATGGCGTTGATGTGCACGCCGGGGGCGACCATGGCGTCGGTCAGCACGGTGGCATTCGCCTTGTCAGCGGTGCAGGTGGTGATGATGTCGGCGCCGGTGACGACATCCGTCGCCCCGGTGGCCACGACGATCTCGAAACCGAGTGGGGCCAGGTTGCGCACGAACTTGGCGATGGCGTCCGGATCGGTGTCCCAGACGCGCAGCCGGTTGATGCCGAGGAGCCCGCGGAAGGCAAGCGCCTGGAACTCGGACTGGGTTCCCGTGCCGATCATGGCCATGGTGTGGGCGTCGGGGCGGGCCAGCGCCCGGGCGACCATGGCCGAGGTCGCGGCGGTGCGGAAGGCCGTGAGCACGGTCATCTCGGACCAGAACGTGGGGTAGCCGCTCTGAACGTCGGCGAGCACGCCGAACGCGGTCACGGTCTGCAGGCCTCGCGACGGGTTCGACGGATGTCCGTTGACGTACTTGAAGCCGTAGGTGACGCCGTCGCTCGTGGGCATGAGCTCGATCACACCGAGCGGTGAGTGGCTGGCCACCCGCGGCGCCTTGTCGAAGGTGGGCCAGCGGCGGAAGTCCCGTTCGAGGTACTCGACCATGTCGGTAAGGATGCGTTCGACACCCGTCTCGGCGGCCCAGCGATTGATGTTTCCTACGTCTACAAAGCGCACCACGTGCGTCTCCCCTCGATCAGATCTTCAACCCTAGGCATGGGCGATGTGCAGCCGCTATTCGTTTATCGCCGCAATCTGCGCAAAGGTTCGCGCATAATGCTCACCTCGCATTCACACTGTGAGTAATGTATCCCCTCGATGAACTCGACCGCCGCCTACTGTCCGCCCTCCGCGTGAACGGCCGCGAGCCGGTGGCCAGCCTCACCCACGACCTCGGAGTCACGCGGTCCACGATCACCAGCCGGCTCAAGCGGCTGATCGATTCGGGCACCGTCGTGGGCTTCTGCGTGCGGATCCGGGAGGACCGCGACCCGAACTCCATTCGGGCGATCACCCTGATCGAGGTGGAGGGACGAGACGAGCCTGCTGCTCAGCTCGGTGTCGAGCGAGGAACTTCCGGGAACCCGAGGGCTGTCCCAGAACTGAGGATTCCCGCACCTCACCGCCTCACCCGCGCTACATTCATGCCAGCTTCTTGACGACGCGGCATGGGGAGAGTGCAGACAATGGACCCACAAGAGACAACCATCCTGGTCGGGTGGGGCCTGGTGCTGATCGACCTGGTCATCCGGATCACGGCGCTGATCATCATCCCCCGCGATCGCAAGCCGACGGCCGCCATGGCCTGGCTGTTGGCCATCTTCTTCATCCCCTTCGTGGGGATCTTCTTCTTCCTGCTGCTGGGCAGCCCGAAGCTGCCCCGGGCCCGTCGGGAGAAGCAGAGGGAGATCAACCGGATGATCTCCGAAGCAGCCACGGACACGGACCTGGTCTCCGACCGGAACTCCTGGCCGCCGTGGTTCGCCTCGGTGGTCGAGCTCAACCGCCACCTGGGCGCGGTTCCCATCGCGGGCGGCAACAACGCGACCCTGATCGGGGACTACAACGCCTCCATCGAGGCGATGGCCGCCGATATCCACACGGCAACGGAGTTCGTGCACGTGGAGTTCTACATCGTCTCGTTCGACAACACCACGAAGCACTTCTTCGCGGCCATGGAAGCGGCCGTGAAGCGGGGGGTGCGGGTGCGGGTCCTGCTCGACCACATCGCATCCATTCGCACCGTCGGCCACAAGGAGACATTCGCCGAACTCGACCGGATCGGCGCAAAGTGGAGCTTCATGTTGCCCGTGCAGCCGTTCACGGGCAAGTATCAGCGCCCCGATCTGCGCAACCATCGCAAGATCGTCGTCGTCGACGGCCGGGTGGCGTACATGGGGTCGCAGAACCTGATCGACCGCAGCTACCGCGCGGAGAAGAACGTCAGGCGCGGGCTGGCCTGGCAGGAGCTGGTGACCCGGGTGACCGGGCCGGCGGTCAGCGGGATCAACGCGATCTTCCTCTCGGACTGGTACAGCGAAACCGACGAAATCCTGAACGAACGAGTGCCTGCCGACGAGGTCCGGCGGGACAGGTCGACGGATGCGCTGGACTGCCAGGTCGTGCCCAGCGGCCCGGGCTTCGAGGGTGAGAACAACCTGCGGCTCTTCCTCGCGCTGCTGTACTCCGCGCAGGAGCGCATCATCATCACCAGCCCGTACTTCGTGCCGGACGAGGCGATGATGTACGCCATCACATCGGGGCGCCAGCGGGGTCTCGACGTGCAGCTCTTCGTGTCCGAGATCGGCGACCAGGCGTCGGTGTACCACGCCCAGCGCTCGTACTACGGGGCACTTCTGCAGGCGGGAGTGCGGATCTGGCTCTATCCGGCACCGTACATCCTGCACGCCAAGCACTTCTCAATCGACGAGGACGTGGCCGTGATCGGGTCCAGCAATATGGACATCCGCTCATTCGTCCTCAACTACGAGGTCTCCCTGATGGTGCGCGGACGCACGTTCGTCGACCGAATGCGGGAAGTGGAGGCAGGCTACCGGGAGGTCAGCCGAGAGTTGACGCTGGCGGATTGGAACAAGGAGCCCCGCAGCAAGACCGCCCTCGACGGTCTTGCCCGGCTGACCTCGGCCCTGCAGTAGCCTGCCTCCGAGGGTCGAACTAGTCGCGGGTGATCTTCCAGATACCGTCGGCGAGGTCCTTGTCGGGGTGCTGCACCGATGCGAACAGCTCCTTCGGGTTCTTGCCGAAGTAGATCCCGGTGGTCTCGGCGCCCTCGTCCGTCAGGGACGCGAAGAGCTCGACGTTGTCCGAGGCTCCGTCGTGGTCCCGGTCCTTACCGGCCCGGAAGATGTCGCTGAAACTGTTGTCCTCCGTGATCCAGAGGGCGCCGTCGGGGCCCTCTGCGAGGTTGTCCGGGTTGTTGAACCCGCTGACCCCGGCGGCCTTGTCTTCGATCGGCACGTTGACACCCGCCTCGACGAAGCTGCTGACGGTGAGCTTCGAGAGGTCGATCGCGACCACCCTCTCCTCCGAGGTATTGGCCACGTAGAGGGTCTGGCCGATGATCTCGACGTCTTCCGGGCGACCGAACTCAGTGGCGCTGACGTTGTTGGCCGCGACATCCGCGTCAACCCGCACCTGTGCCTGGTCGAGGGCCACCCATTCGAAGGCGCCCACCTTCTCGGTGAAGGTGGCCGGGTTCCACTTCTGCGCGGCATCCGTCAGCCCGGTGATCCTCAGGGCGTGCAGCCGGCCCGCGGAGAGGTCGCCGCGAACGGTCGGCACGAACTTGAAGATCGAGCCGCCGTTGAGTTCGTCGATGACGATGACGGAGCCGTCGGACGCGACGTCGATTCCCTCGTGGCGGAGTGCTCCGAGCTCGGTGCGTTCCTCGATGCGCTCCACCGAGGTCGGGTCGTTCTTCGCTAAGAACAATTCGAAGACCTTGCCGCCGGCTGTCTCCTCCGTGACCAGCAGGCTGCCCCACGGGGTCCAGCGGATGCCGTCAAGACGGTTCCAGTCCGGGCGCTGCGCGATGACGCTGACCGCGCCGGTCTTCAGGTCGGTCACGGAGACGGCACCGTTCGAGCCGACCTCGTAGGTGTTGTAGAGGTAGCGGCCGGCCTGGACGCCGGTCTCGTTCTGGGTGTTCATGTCGTGCAGGTCGTCGACACCGGGATAGACGTCGAGCACGGTCTCGTCGTGCACGAGGGTCTGGGTGAAGCCCTCGGGGACCACGTACGGCTGGGTCCAGTCGGTGCTGCCCTGCTCGTAGGCGGAACCGGCGAGAGGCACGAAATCGAACGGGCCCGTCGCGGCCAGCGCGGCGGGGGCGATGCCGACGACTGCGGTGGCCGTGGCGGTGGCGGTGAGGGCAAAGACAGCGATCTTCTTGCGCAAGGCGATACTCCTTCATGAGGTTGGGAGACAACGACAACGACCCTAGGAGGCGGAATCGACGCGCGGAGGTCGACCGGTTTCCGGGCGATGTCGGCCCGGTGAACACCCGGTGCCCCCGGCACGGCGCGTAACAGAAGCCAGGCCTCGTCGGCCGCTCGGCATTCTGGAGCGCATGAGGCTGACAGCACTGGCCACCCTGACCCTGGTGGGAGCGCTGGCACTGGGCGGATGCGCCACCGGCGTTCCCGAGACCGACACCACCCCCTCCGCGTCCACCTCCCCCACCGCTCCGGCCGCTCCCGGCCGCTCCGGCCGACGGGACCTGTGCCGGCGTGAGCGTCATCGTCGACTTCGGAGCGCTCGACGCCCCCGAGATCACGGACTGCGTCGACACCGGCGCCGATTCCGGCACCGCGGAAACGATCGCGGCGAGCACGGTCCTGGAGACCGCCGGCGTGACCACCGAGGGCACCGCGGAGTGGGAGTACGCCCAGGAGGGCTTCGGCACCGTCGAGCTGGAGCCGGGCCAGTCCGTCGGACTCGTCTTCACGACCGGCGCCGAGACGCCCACCCCCGGACGCTAGTGCTGCGCTTCCGGTCTGCCCCTCTGCGCGCGGCGGTCCGGTCGCACGGCGTCGGAGTGCAGGGCGTCGTTCGCACGGGGTTGGCTCATCGGCCCAGCTCAACCGGCAGGTCTCGGCGCATTCGAAGTGTTACGCACCGGGCCTGCGGGAGGCGTTCGGTCGTGCTCAGGCCTGCGAGCCGCCCGCGATCTCGTAGGACCACAGTTCGCTGCTGAGGCCCACCGGCCGGGCCGGCGCGTCACCCTCGGTGGGGGCGTCGCCACGGTGACCCTGGGCGAAGGAGGGTGAGGTCAGCCACGCCTGGAACGACTCCTCGTCGGCCCAGCGGGTGACGACCAGCCAGGTGCTGCGGTCATCCGTCGGCTTGAGCAGTTCGAAACCCTCGAAACCCGGTCGGCCGTCGACCGCACCGGCGCGGGCGGCGAACCGGCGGGCCAGCTCGTCGCCGTTGTCGCCGGGCACGGTGATGGCGTTGATTTTGATGATCGTCATGGGGTTTCTCCATATCGTGGATGCGCTGTCTGCTTCCTCCATGCTGTCACCCTCGGCTGGGAGGACCTGGCCCTCTGCGGGCTCTCACCGGCCCCGATGCCTATGCTGGGGGGACCATGCGACTCTTCCTGATCCGTCACGGCCAGACGCCCGCCAATGTGCTCGGCCAGCTCGACACCGCTCACCCGGGTCCCGGCCTGACCGAGCTCGGATCCCGGCAGGCCTCAGTGATTCCGGATGCCCTGCGCCGCGAGTCCATCGACGCCATTTACGCGTCGACGCTCGTGCGCACCCAGCTCACGGCCGAGCCGCTGGCGGTCGACCGGGGATTGGACGTGCAGGTGGCCACCGGGCTGCACGAGATCGAAGCAGGGGCACTCGAGGGCCGCAGCGACCGGGCATCCGTTCACTCCTACTTTGAGACCGTTCTGGCCTGGGGCACCGGCGACCTCACGGCCAGAATGCCCGAAGGCCTCGACGGGAACAGCTTCTTCACCCGGTTCGACGCCGATATCGCTTCTGCCGCTGCCGGCGCCGACACGGCGGCCGTGTTCAGCCACGGTGCTGCGATCCGCGTGTGGACCGCGGCCCGCGCCGTCAATGTATCGCCCATGTTCGCTGGCACGACCGACCTCGAGAACACGGGGATGGTGGAGTTGTCCGGTTCCCCCGGCGGAGGCTGGACCCTCGTGTCCTGGGCCGGCCTCAGCGTGGGTTCACCGGGTGGACCCCAGCTTCTCGCGCTCTAGGCGTCTTCGGTCGCACCAGGGCATGGCTGTCCCGCAGCAGTTGCTCGACCAGGGCATCGTCGAGGTGCTCGTCCAGCATGATCGTGATCCAGTGCTTCTTGTTGAGGTGGTAGCCCGGTGTGATCTGCTGCGGGAACTCCTCCCGCAGGGCACGGCTTTCGTCCGGGTCGCACTTGAGCGAGACCGTGAAAGGTTCGCCGGCGAGGGCGCTGAGGGCGAAGATCTTGCCGTTGCCGCTGGTCTTGAACACGCTCGTCTCCTCGCCGAAGGGGAACGTCTCGATCGCTTGCGGGAGACTCAGGCAGAAGTCGGCGAGGGCATCCGGTGTCATGCCTTCAGACCCTACTTCGTCGTTGGTGAAAACGGTGTCGCAGCCCCTAACCGGGGATCCGTCACGGCCGATAGTACTCACCACAGCTCAGCTTCCGCTGACGTCTGACTGCCCGGCCGCTCAACGGCATTCACAAAACACGCGAGGACACCGAGTGAAAAATTCCACCTCCCGGCGGCTGCGACCCCGGACGATCGCGTTCGGCGCTTCTGTTCTCCTCATCCTCGGCCTGGGGGCGGTCAGCTCCCTGCCCGCAACGGCGGCAACGGCCGGCGTCGACGTCACGTGGAAGAACACGAACGTCTGGACGACCGGTTTCCAGTCGGAGGTCGGGGTTCGCAACTCGTCCACAACTGCCCTGAAGCCGTGGCAGATCTCCTTCAGCTACGGCAACAGGGTGAACACCCTGTGGAACGGGATTCTGCAGCCGGCCACCGGCGGGTTCTCCGTGAAGGCGCCGAGCTGGGCTCCCGCACTCGCCCCCGGAGCAGCAACCTCATTCGGCCTGACCTCATTCAAGGTGGGCACCTCGCCGCTGTTCCCCACCGCCTGCACGGTGATCGGCCTTCCGGCCGGGGCCGCGTCGATTCCGTGTTCCGTGACTGGCGCGGGGTCGACGACTCCGGCCCCCACACCGACACCGACACCGACACCGACACCGACGGCCACTCCCACTCCCACTCCCACTCCCACTCCCACTCCCACTCCCACTCCCACTCCCACTCCGACTGCGACGGCCACGCCGACTCCGACCGCGACCCCCACACCCACACCCACACCCACACCCACACCCACACCCACACCGGCAGGCAGCCTCCTTGTCGCCCCCTATGTGGACATGGGTCTGTGGCCGAGTGCTGACCTCTCCGCATTCGCCGCGGCGACCGGAGTCACGGCCGTCACCGGTGCGTTCATCGTGGCCGACCGCGCCAGCAACTGCAGCCCGACCTGGGCCGGTTACACCGCGTACACAGTGGGTGGAACCCAGGACTTCGCCGGGTCCATCTCGACGTTCCAGAACGGCGGCGGGAAGTTCATCGTCTCGTTCGGCGGGGCCGTCAACAACGAGCTCGCCCGGGTCTGCACCGACCCCGCAGCCCTGCTCGCCGCCTACACGAAGGTCGTCAACCGCTACAACGTGGACCGGATCGACTTCGACATCGAGGGTTCCGACGTCTCCGACCCGTCCGCCAACGCGCGTCGCGTGGTCGCGATCGTCGCACTCCAGAAGCAGCGCGCCGCAGCGGGCCGCCCCCTGCAGGTATCCCTGACTCTCCCCGTGATGCCCTACGGCCTGGTCCCGAGCGGCCAGCGCACGCTCACGGAGTTCGCTGCCGGCGGGGTGACGCTCTCGGCCGTCAACGTGATGGCCATGGACTACGGCGACGGCACGGTCGACATGGGCACGGCGGCGATCTCCGCGGCAACCTCGACTGCGAAGCAGATGGCGGCGATCCCGGCCTACGCCGGCCTGACCAATGCCCAACGTCTGTCCATGATCGGCATCACGCCGATGATCGGGCTGAATGACACGGGAGAGGTCTTCTCGCTCACCGACGCGACCAAGGTCGGCACCTTCGCCAAGGCGAACGCACTGAACTACCTCGGCTGGTGGGAAATGACCCGGGACCAGCCGTGCACCGGCGGAATCCCCGCGTACATGTGCTCCGGGGTGAGCAACCCGCAGTGGTCGTTCTCCCGGGCGTTCGTGGCGGCCACCATCTAGCCGCAACGGCGGTGCGGCACCCAGTCGATCAGCGTTCCAGGATGATCCGGGCCGGGAGCTCTGAGGTTCACCCTCGACCGACTGATCGCGGAGACCGTCGGCAGCCCTCAGGAGAACAGCGGAGCAGGGGGCCCGGCCTTCGACGGACCCTCTGATCCGCTGATCCGCGGGGCCACCGTGATCGCCGCGCGTTCCGTGAACGTCGGATGCAACGGGTCACCGCCGTCAACGACTCCGGAGGCCCAGGAGAGCCTCAGCCCCTCGGGGGTGTCGGCGAGAGTCGCCAGACAGTTGTCGAACCAGGGACCGGTGACGCCCGACCAGCGGAACGGTGGCGGAGCAACCCCCGCCGACCGGGACAGCAGCGCGCTCAGACGCGTGGACACCCCGTAGGAGAGCACGGCGGAGAAGGAGCGCAGCAGGATGGGCAGCGGGTTGCGGATCGGTGAACAGACCGCCTGGATGATGCGGCTCCCGGAGGTCCTCTCCACCTCGGACACGTAGGAGTAATGCACGTCACCCGGGACTGCCCCCGGTTTGGTTGACTCCTGACCTGTGGAGATTCGTCTTCGCTGGAAAGATGTCATCATGCCCAAGCCCTACCCGCCCGAGTTCCGCCGCGATGTTGT
>NZ_SOGK01000122.1:0-12851 GCF_004564305.1 Cryobacterium sp. TMT3-29-2 | reverse complement strand
GAGGGCCTCCGTGGCATCGACTTGAGTGTGGTAACCCAATCGATACCGGAGGTCCTCACCTTTTTAGCTCACGCCACGCTCACAACCTCCGTGGGAAGAACACCTAGCGAACGATGACAACTGCGGTGGCCTAATCCACAACATGCGATATGGCCTCGATAGCTCTATTCAACCCAACGCGCTCTGGACCCGTTTCCGCTCTTGCTCAGGGCGCTGTCAATCTCTTTCTGCGATGCGTTCACGCCACCACGCTGACACAAGTTCATCGACAGGCGGGAACCCGCTGGCAACTTTCATGAACGACCCTCCATGAGACAGATGAGGCAGTTAATTCAAGAATCTATGAAGTTGGTCGGTAAGTGGCGGTGTTTTGTGATGGCTTTGTGGCGGTTGCGCCGCACCTCAAGGGGGATTCACCGTTCGCCTTGGCATGAGTTGCTGATTTTCGGAATGGTTCCTGCGTTGGTGCGTGGTCAGGCAGGGTTGGTGGTGTCCGCTTTGGTCTTGATCTGCAGGGGCTCGCCAGATTGGGTCGCTTGCGTTGTGAAGTTGGCCCACGCCCTGTCCTCGATGCTGAAGGTTTCGAGGAGGTGGCTGAGGACGGCGTCGGTGACGAGAGCGACCCGTGCGGGGTTTTCGTCGATTGTCTCTTTGACGTCCTCGCCGGCGATCCCGCATCCCCGCGTTCGTGAGGCTCCAACGAAGCATCGTCAAACACCGTGTTGCGATCCTCGCCTCGATCGAACACAGTCTCTCCAACGGCCGTATCGAATCCATGAACACCAAGATCCGACTCCTGACCCGCATCGCGTTCGGCTTCACTTCACCTGACGCCCTCATCGCCCTCGCCATGCTCAGCCTCGGCGGCCACCGACCAGCGCTCCCCGGCCGCAAATAACCCACGGAAGAGTCAGGAGAGCCGTTTTTGAGCTACTTACGCTTGTGCGTAATCCGGTGTCCGCGAACCAGAGCGAGTCGGCGCGCAGCCTTATCGCTCAGCATTGGCAACACGATCAAGATTGCTCGGCAAACGGTGCCGGGAGCACGAACCCAATATCGGCGATGGCTTGGATTGCGCGCTCGGGGTGCTCTGCGATGCGGTTGAGGACGTACGCCACCACTCCGGGCCATAAACGATGTACTCTCGCGTCGCGAAGCCCTGCTGTCGAAGTGAATCGAGCAAGTCGTCTCCAAGCCCTTGGAGCATTTCGAACTCCACGTGCTCCTGTCGCAATTCTTCGCCTAGCTCATCGTGAAGTCGCGCAACAAGTGCAGCGTCGTGGGTAGCGAGGTTAACGCGGTGCCCAGATCCCATCAACTTTTGCGCGATTTCCAGATACGCGGTCGTCGTGGCTGTGGAATTTCGCGAGAATGCGACTGATTCCGGTTCAAGATATGCGCCTTTCACTAGGCGAATCGCGCCTGGACGGTCAATCAATCGATCAAGATCCGTCGACGTGCGGTGCAGTCTGGCTTGGAGCGTGATCCCGGTCTCTGGGAACTCGTCCGAAACCTTTTCGAAGAGAGCGAGGGAAAGATCCGTTCTGTCGGATCCTTCTGCCGGAGCCCACGTGTGAGAGGTCGAACGAGATCGTGGCGGTCTCAGGGATTGTTCCGATAAGGCTTGCCAGATCAATGAACTCTTGAGTCTGCGCATCGGCCGTATCCGCTTGGCGAACTGACTCTCCAACCAGTTCGATGCTCCCGGCATGCCCCCGAATGGTGTTAAGGCGAAGGAGATCAATGGCATCTGCAGCATTCTCGCCAGCGATGTATCGTCTAGCCACTCGGGCAGCGCATTGTGCAGCCACTGGATTCGCGAGCACTTGAGCCTTCATCTTTTCGTCCAAGGCCCAAGTGCGCAGGATGTCCGCCGCACTGGATAGTGTGATCTCGCTCAATTCCATGATTTGAAGATACGGCAAAGTCCCGCCCCGAATAGTGCGCAGACAGGCCGCAAAATATCCCTCGCCTACAGCTGCAAAATCTTCCGTCGTGAGCCCGTTCCTTCAAGAGTGGAACGACTTAGTGGATAGTTTCGGGTGCAGAGCCCGGGGTTGGCACCTTCGAGGAAAGCACAGTAGAGCCTGATAGAATGATCTGATGATTATCGGTGCAATCCATGGTGGCCCTGCCTAAACCCGTTCGAGCCTTCGGCAATTTGTCCACCCGTTGAGGGTGCAGACGCAACTGAACCTGCTCGGGCGAAGCGTTTTGGTGCGCCAACATCCATGGATCCGCGGCTTTCGCGCCGCCTACCGCTAATAAGGAACAACTTTGTCAATCGACTCTTTCAGCTCGAAATATCTCGATGGATGCCGCGAGGCACTCGAGGAAGAACAATCACGAAGCCTCGCCGCCACTAATTACTGGGAAAAAGTGGACCGGGCGTTAGTCCACAGAGACTGGGACGCTCTGTACCTGAAAATAGCGCCTCTCGTCGACAGCGCCGCCTTCGGCAGTGAGCAGGTACAGTCCCTGATTGCCGCGCACTACGACATCGCGTGCAGGTTTTACGTCCCGACCGCGCGCGCGTACGTGGGTATGGCGCTTCACTATCAGGAGAATGCCGACATGGCTGCTTTCCACAATGCCTACCAACCGGGCCTGGCAGCGTTTCTTGCTGACGCAATGAGCATTTACGCGCGGACGACCTTGACGTAGGACGGTCTAAAGCGAGGAGTCCTTCTTCACAAGAGTCTGACTCCAGGGCGAGGCCGGTCAGCGGCAATGGCCGACCGGCTTCGCTCACTTGGAGACTCGCTAGGCGCGGAGTCTTTTCGAACTGGCAACTAGCGACGTGGTCCAGAAACGCTCGTTTACGAGCTGGTGAGTATTTGAGGCTTTGAGCACCACTCAATCGTGCGGTTCAGTACCACCGATCGTGCGAGAGAGCACCAGTGGTGGTCTGGCTTAGCACCACTGATGCTCCTCGTCACGGACTACGCGGTGGTGAGGGCCGTGTGCTCGCGCATGTTGTAGTTGCCCGTTTCAACCCAAACGGTGTTGTGGATGATCCGGTCCATGATCGCGTCGGCGTGAACACCGGAGCCGAGGCGCTGGTGCCAGTCCTTCTGCGAGTACTGGGTGCAGAACACCGTCGACGTTTCCCCGTAGCGGCGCTCCATCAGCTCCAGCAGCATGCCGCGCATCGACTCCGTCGGCCGGTCCAGCAACCACTCGTCAATGACGAGCAGGGTGAACGCGGCATATTTGCGGAGGAATTTCCCGGACCCGCCGGAGCCGTCTTGGGCGGCGACCCACGCTTCCTCGAGGTCGGGCATGCGGACGTAGTGCGCGCGGATGCGGTGCTCGCAGGCGCGCTTGGCAATCGCGCAGCCCAGATACGACTTCCCCTACCCGGTGAACCCCTGAAAGACGACGTTCTGTTGCCGGGACACGAACGAGCAGGTGCCGAGCTGAGTCAGCAACGGACGGTTCAGGCCGCGCTCGTCGAGCAGGTCAATGCGGCGCATATCCGCGTTCGGATAGCGCAGCCCTGCCCGTCGGATCAGCCCGGCGACCTTGGCGTGAGTGAAGGTGGAGTAAGCGTCATCGACGACCAGCCGGACCCGTTCTTCGAACGTCAAACTGATCGAGAGTGTTTCGTCCTGGGTGTCGATCGCCTCGAGCAGCTCGCTCGCGTTCATCTCGCGGAGCTTGCGCTTGGTCTCCCCGTCCAGGCGGCTCAACGGGTCCCTCCGGCGTAACAGGCGCTGCCGCGGACGTAGCCACGATCATCGCCCTCAGGCTCCTCCGGGATGAGGCCGGTCTTGTCCTGCCCGGTGTCGAGGATCGGTCTCAGGTGTGCATACCGCGGTGACCGGATCGGCCCTCGAAGCGCCATCGCGCAGGCTGCTTCGACCCGGGCCGGGGAGAACCGGCGCGAGAGGCGCAGCACGGCCAACGCCGGTTCGAACCCGGCCTCCTCGATGGAGACTGCTTCGAAGATCTTGCCAATCACCGTCACCGTGGCCGGGCCCGTCCGGGCTGCCCAGTCGTTGATCCGGTCCCGGTCCCGGTCCCAGGCCTGCCAGCTGCGCCCCTCGGGCAAGTCCGCGTCGTTCGTTTGATACTGATTCACCGCGCTGGCCGCCAGCAGCAGGTGGCAGGTCAAGCGTTCGTCAGCCCGATAGACCTCCAGCATCGTGTCCGTCACGCGAAGGTCAACGAGAGCGCCGATGTGGCTGAAGGGGACGGAGTAGAAGTTCTTGGCCCAGACCACGTGGGCGTTCTTGTTCACCTTGCGCCGGTAAGACCAGGTGCTGATCTCGAACGGGACTGCCGGCAGGGGTTGCATCAGCGGGAGCTCCTCGGTGGTGAACACGCTCAGTCGGGAGCCGTCGCGTTTTTGGAAGGGCTGCCGGTTATAGGCATCGATCTGCTGCCGAATCCGTTCCCGCAACTGCGCCAACGACGTGAACTGCTCGTGCCTGAGCCCCGCGATGACCCAGGTCGCAACGTGAGACACCGTGTTCTCAACACTCGCCTTGTCTTTTGGGGCCCGGACTCGGCCCGGCAACACCGCGGCCGAATAGTGCCCCGCCATCTCGCGGTAGGCGTCGTTGAGAACGACCTCTCCCTCCCGAGGGTGGGAGATCACCCCGGTTTTCAGGTTGTCGGGCACCAGGCGCGGGACGCTGCCGCCGAAGAAGGTGAACATCGCCGCATGAGCGCGCAGCCACGACTCCTGGCGCATATCCAGGCTCGCTTCGACGAACGCATACCGGCTGAACGGCAGGCACGCGACGAACAAATACACCTTCGAGATCTCACCCGTTGTCGGATCCAACAGCTGTATCGTGGGACCGGACCAGTCGACCTCGATGCTGCGGCCGGCCTTGTGGCCAACGCGAGACGACGCCCCGGTCACGGCGGCGTGCTCGCCATAGAGCCGGCAGAACCGGTCGTAACTCATCGTTGCCTGCCCGGCGCGAGAAGACGCGTCGACATACTCCTGGTGCAGCAGCTTCAACGTCACCCCGACCCGGGCCAGCTCGGCGTGCACCCGAGCCCAGTCCGGCTGCGCGAACACGCTCTCCCGGACCCCGCGGCCAGGAAACAACGCCGAATACACCTCGCCCTCCGACAACTCAGCGACGTCAGCCCAGCCCAGACCTGCCAGCTCGGCCGCGTCGAGGACCGCCTGAATGCTGTGCCGGGACATCCCCTGAGCGGACTCGATCGCCCGCCGAGACAAGCCCTGATTACGCAGCTGCAACACCAGCTTCGCTTTGATCTTCCGTACCATTACCGGTACTCCTTCCACCGTGTGGCCATCCCACGGTGGAAGGAGCTTTTCAGGTGGTGCTCAACCACGCCGACAGTGGTGCTGAACAGTGCGAATCATGGACCTGAACAGTGGTGCTCACCCGCACCCCAGGTGGTGTCCACAGGAGCCAATATTCACTGGCGCGCGCGCCGCTCATGGGCAGCTTCACAAAGGTGTCAGAACTGCTGTCCACGAAACTGCTCGGAATCAAGACTCGGAAAAGGGTTTTGAAATGAACAGGGGTTTTGACACCCTTTCTGACGCTATGGGAAGTCAGCGATAACATCGCTAGCTCTTTACCTCTTCCCCACCCGTGGAAGTCCGTCGTTGTCCACCTACGCCGATTCCTCCCAGCGCCTAGGCGAGCCAGTGCTGCGGCCGGGCGAGGGCAGCCGGAAGGACGGTGGTGCCGTCGCCCTGAGCGGCATCGACTTGTAATTGTGTGAGAAACAGCGCGTTCGAGAGGTCCGCTCCCTCGACGCGTGCGTCGCGCAAATCTGCACCGAGCAAGTCGACGCCCGCCAGGTCGTTTCGCCGAAGATCCGCAGCGATGAGGTAGGCGCCGCGGAGATCGGCTCCGCACAGACGAGTCGATCGCAGGTTACGACCGACCAGGTCCACTGACGGATGCAAGTTGGCGCTCTCGTCGGCTTCAGCGCCGGCGGTATAGCCGCCGCGCGCCTCCTCGCTCACACCGATCAGCGCTTGCCGGACCTCTGCACGAATCCGCTCGACATCAGTCGCGAGGATCGCGGATGCTTCGCCGTCCAGGGCTCGCTGGATTTCGCGTCGAAGTTGCGCCACCGGCCCTAATCGATCCGAGGTCGTTGCCCGTTCGGCGGCTTCGACGAGATACCAGAGCATCTCGTGCAGTTGCCGAACGACAGCAAATGCACTGAACATCTCGGCACTCGTGTCGGGGCGTTCCTTCCAACTTGTTCCACCGAACAGATTCTGCGACACGTATTGGCCCGCACCGAAGCAATCGAATACGGTGCACCCGCGAAAGCCTCGTGCGCGCAAGGAATCATGGATGGAGCAGGAAAAATCGTCTGCCAAATTCAGGCATGGGGTGCCCGCGGGCTTGTTGATTGGAAAGTCGGCGGACTTTTGAAAGCCGAAAGCTGTGCAGCAGAGTGCGAAGCAGTCAGCGCAGTTCGCGCGGAGGGTTGAGCGGTCGTCAGTGCTCGCGTCGGAAGAGTCTGTGGACGTCATGAGTGAACGGTCTTTCTGAGGTGGTTTCGAGAGGGGGCCAGGGTGCAGGGGAACTCCGCAAGGAGCTCCCCTTCCGGGCACACGAAATCACCGCCCCTCGTTCGAGGAGCGAACTGGTGTCGCTGAAGGGCCTCTGGGTCACAGAGAGAAAGAGAGTTTCACTGATGGCAGGCTAACACTTTGAGTGCCTGGCGGGGATGCGGATCTGCTGTAAAGCTGGCGAAAACCTCTAAGAATCGTGTTCTATCCAAAATTGATCGATATTGAGCATGTCGAAAGGCCGATCTCCCGCTGCAGAATTCGGACGTGGCAATGTGGTCACAACTCGTTGCCGCAATCAAACGAAGTCAGGGGAGCGATCTGATGAGTGAATCGCAGCGATCTGAACGCCCACAGCGCTCAACGCCTCCTCGATGTCGCCACTGAGCTCAACGAGCGGCCCCGCAAAACCCTCAAACGCAGCACCCCGGCTGACCTGCTCAGCGAGCTAGTCTCGAGGAAGAAAATAGCCCCTGTTGCTTCCACCGTTTGAATTCGCCAGTTCGAGCATGCGGTTATGCGACGTAGTTATAAGAATCGCCGCGCCATCCGGCGGTGCTGGATCTGCTGCAGCGCTACCCGACGCCAGCGGCGATGAAGGCCGCTGGCCCAGCCCGACTTGGCAACCGGCTGCTGAAGTTGGCACCGCGAATGGGCCGGCGCCTCGCGGATGAGATCACTCGGGCGCTGGGCGAGCAGACCGTCGTGGTGACGGGCACGAACGCGACCAGCGTCGTGCTCCCCAAGCTTGCCGAACAGCTCGCCGCGCTCCGCCGGCAACGGGACGAGATCGCCGTCGAAGTCGAGCGGCTCGTGGAGGCTCACCCTCTTCACCCCGTCCTGATCAGCATGCCCGGAGTCGGGATCAGGACCGCAGCCAGACTCCTCACCGAAGTCTCCGGCAAGGACTTCGCGACCGCCGGCCACCTCGCCGCCTACGCCGGCCTGGCCCCCGTGACCAGGCGCTCCGGCAGCTCCATCCGTGGTGAACATCCCTCCCGGCGAGGCAACAAGATCCTCAAACGGGCGCTATTCCTCTCGGCCTTCGCCGCCCTCCGCGACCCGGTCTCACGGGCCTACTACGACCGCAAGATCGCCCAGGGCAAGCGCCACAACCAAGCCCTGATAGCCCTAGCCCGACGACGCTGCGACGTTCTCTATGCCATGCTGCGCGACGGCACCCTTTATCAAACCGACCATCAACTCGCGGCTTGACAAAAACATAGGGGCACCCCCCTGTCCACGCCATGACCACAACGAAACACGGAAAAGCATAACTGAACGGTACTAAGGCTTAGAGGCCGGCGAAAGCCATGCGACGGGCAATCCACCTCAGGGATGCACTCGTTGACCGCTGGCGATGGGCAGTGCCAGTAGAAGCGCGCTCAAGACGATCGAAAATATCCTCGATCACGCCGCTATGCATTGGCAGCACGAGCGGCCTCCAAAGCACCCGCATGACACCGGAAGCTTCGGCGTCGAGCTCGTGGCGAACACTGACACGATCGCCCTCCTGGGTGACGATGAATCGGTGGGTGCCGTCGAGCCCGATTGAAGGATCGAACCCGAACACCACACTCTGACCCGGATTGTGCTCGAGCACGCTGTAGCGAACGGAGCCGTGACCCCCACGCGAACCCGGGCGCAGGCCCTGATCCAAGATCATGGGCGGCGTGAGATCAGTCACCCACCAATCGTCCTGTTCGCTCGCAAGCGTCTCTAATCGCCGCCCGACAGCGCTTGCTTTCTCGACGAATGTACGGACGTGAACATCAGTGACTCGTGTCATGACAAACCTTTCGTGTGTTTTCTGGCGCCAGGATTGTGCAGAATGGCGGCGCTCACTGCGAACGCTGCATCTTCAAGCCAGTCGCGATTTGGATTTTGGTGATGATGGCGTGCCGAACGGTGGTATCCGGCACGTCGATAAGGGCAAGGGACGCCCTGCCCTCAGCCCTGGGGTGATGACGCCGAATCGCGCCATGTTTTGCCGGCCGACGGCGGCCTAGATTTTGAGGTTCAGTGTTGCGAGGTCGGGGCCCAACCTCGTAAACGAGGAGCCCAGAAACTCTCCTTCCGGCCAGATGGCCCTAGAAAACCGGATGGACGGCGCAACCGAAACAGAAACACCACCGGCAGCAAGGTCGGCTTCACCGCCACGCCCACCGCCAGAAACTTCAGGTCGATCGGCGAGGACCCGGCTCAGTCAGGTCGACCGGTGGACCGGTGGACCGAGGCTTCTCGGGCGGCTGGGGTGAGAGAAGGAACGGGAGTGCTGAGAATGCTCACTGGGCGAAAGCCTTTCAGGATTAGCCACAGCGCGAGAGACAGCTCCCAGGCGAACACCGGGAGCGCCACGACGAGGCCGAGGGTAGAGAACTGCCCGTACAGGCCGAGCATCACGGCGATGGCGGAGAGGCTGATTAGCGCGCCGCCGACAAGACCCAGTACGGCAATGCCCCGTGGCACCAGGCGGGACGAGTACATCAACGAAGCCAGCAGCAGCGAGGCGGCACCGAGAGCGAAGCCCGGCCCGAACAGGTATGTCCAGTCTCGCAAGGCCACAAGCGTAGAGCCGATGGTGGACAGGGTGGCCGGGTCGGCGTCTGGGGTTGCCTCGAACTGCTGGCGGAGCGTAACAATCGCCAGCAGACTAAAGGATCCAACGAGTATGACTGCTGCCTCCAGCACACGCGCAGCGACGAATGCCAGGGCTAGGCCCTCATGCTGCCACTTCAGGATCGGGTACAGCGTGATAGCGGTGGCCACGGCGGCAATCACTAAGAGCAGTTCGAATAGCAGACCGAGGAGGATCGAACCCTCGGCGCCGGCGCCGGTGATGTAGTCGGCCCCGTTCAGGATCGGGCTATAGAAAGCAACTCCCGCTATTGCGGCCACCTCAGTCAGCAGGAAGAACACTCCGGCGGTGACGGCGGTGGATCTGTACAACTTCATCATGATCCCTTCATCTATTCAAATTCTTGACGTGTGCGACGTACTCTTCAGAGAGGGAGCTTACGGTGTACACCGTGTGCTTACCTTTTCTTTTCGACGCGTCGGGTGCCTCCCTCGCCGGCCACCACGAAGGCGGTCAGCCCCGCCAGCAGCGCGCACAGCGGCGAGAAAATCAGTAGATCAAGGCGAAAGTAGGGCACTTTCGTGCCGCGAAGAACCGCAATGGTGGAGCCGGTGGCACCCGCTAGGGCGCGGAGGGCCGTCAAGATGACGAAGAGGCGCAAACCCGCTCGCTTGCGCGGCGCAGGCCTGGACAGCCGCGACCGCCCAGCAAAGTCGAGCAACAGGGCTGCCACGCCCGCAAGGGGGACCGGCACCAACGCAATTGCGGCGGGGTGTGGCATTGCCGTCGTGTCTCCTACGACCCGACGCGCCAACGACATCTCGTCGGTACCGGGCCATCTGCCCCCAAGGGCCCAGTACGCGTGCACCGATGCAATACTAGCTACCAGCACGGCGGCTACGGCCGCTGCCGGGCGTTGAAAACGAATCCCCTGGGCGGCGTCTCTGCGTATAGCCGGAGGCGAATCGGCAAGAAGTAAACTGCGTTCGGCGAGGACTGCAGTGATTGGAATAAGCGCGCGGTACACCCGCCTTAAGATCCACGCGGGTATCCATTTGTGACGTTCTTCAAAGGCCACGCGTGCCCGCAGGTGTTCCTTCGAACCGAGGATACTCCGCGGCTCCTGATTGTGAAGGACAAGTCGTTCCAGGTGCTTCACGCTCTTATAGCCATACTGTCCCGGGCTGACGAGACGTAGCGGCGCGCCGTGACGACGGTCGAGGGGCTGCCCGTTGAGACTGGTCGCAATGAGCACATCGGGGCCGAGTAGGTCCTCGAGCAGGAAGACGGCGCTGTGCCCGTCCAAGCCATCGACCGTGATGAACGTGGGAGCCGCGCCCTCCGCGAGAAGCGGGCTGATGATGTCGTTCCAGACGTCGCGCATACTAACGCCCTGCCAATGGAGACCCTGAGTGGTCCAAGTGGTGACGCAATGGAAGTCATTTGTCTGGGAACATTGCGGCAGGGCTGCGAGGTCCATTGACTTGAGAACCAGCGGAGCTGCGAGACCTTCGCCGTCGATGTCCAGTTGAAGATTCCCCGTGAGCGGCGGTGACCGCAGCGGATTGTCTGCAAAGCGAGGGAAACCACGGAGCAGACGCTGTCCTGGTGGCAGGCCGGATGCTCGCCGGGGCCGCATTTCGAGCAGTACAGAGAGCAACTCACCGGCGAACGGTCTTCTCACGTGGTCACATCCATAAGATTGTCATGGAGACGCCAGCCGTCTCGCATCATGCTGCGCCGATGGCTTATGGACAGCGACGGGAAGAAGTAGCACCCACTGCGGCAGGGCAAGTACACGGCTATCAGGTTGAGCTGGAACGCGAGAATAGGGAAGACCGCGGCAACGAGCCCGCTACCTGTGGGGAGAACAATGCCTAAGTAGAGCGGGGTCGACGCACCGAGGACGCGGTCGACACCCACCAGGTGCCAGACCGCATGCAGCGCGCGCTTCGGTATGTCGGCGACTGCTGAGCGTAGGAGGAGTCGGGCGGGGTCGACCTGGTCACGTAAAAGGTGAATCGCGGCCACCACGGCCGCCACCGACCCCGTACGATTTGACCAAACATTCATCGTGTCTTGATCCCGGTCACGACCATCGCCGCGAGGTGGCGAGGAAGTTCAGGAGTGACCGGCGCGCCAACCAATCCCACATGGAAAAGCACAGTGCCCGCCAGGCTGTCGAGGATGAGCTCGACGGGCACGTCTGCCACGAGCTCGCCGCGGGCGGCAGCGCGGTCGAAAACCTCAACCAGCCGCGCCTTCACGCCGGCGAGTAAGTCCTCTCGGATGCGCATCCGCAATGCTGGCTGGTCCGCGAAGTCAGCCAACAGGCCAGGGAGCGCTACGGCTGCGGCAGGCGCGGCGAACTCGTCCACTAGTCTTTCGACGAGGATCGTGACATCGCCGATCAATGTGCCCGTATCCGGAATGGGGTCCGCATCCGCAGAGGTGAACACAGCCTCGTAGACGAGTTCCGGCTTGCCCGACCATCGGCGGTAGATCGCATCCTTGCCAACCCCCGCTCGAGCGGCGACCCCAACGATCGTGAGGGCACCGTACCCGGCGTCGACTATAAGCGCGACGGTGGCGGACAAGATTGCGGCGTGCGTTCGTGAATCGCGCGGGCGGCCATGTGTTCGGGCGGGCATGGAATATACCATACCAGACGTTCCGTTTCGATTACAAAGCAGGTCGACCTGGCGAACATGACCACGTTGGTGACAGCGAGAACGAGGGCTTCTGGACGGCGTTTCTGCGGTCGTTGAAGACCCGCGGCCTCGACGGGGTGAAGCTGGTCATGTCTGACGCTCACACCGGCCTGAAGAAGGCCATCGGGACCGCGTTCCAGGGCCACGGCTGGCAGCGCTGCCGGGTGCACTTCATGCGCAACGTCCTCGCCGTGGTCCCGAAGGGATCGCAGGAGATGGTCGCCTCGATCATCCGCACCATCTTCGCCCAGCCCGACCGTGAGCACATCGAGAAGCAGTTCCGTGAGGTGACCACGATGCTCGGCCGCTCGCACCCGAAGGTCGCCGCAATGCTCGTCGACGCGCAACCCGACCTACTCGCCTTCGCCGGGTTTCCGAGGCGACACGGGCGCCAGATCTGGTCCACGAATCCGCTCGAACGCGTCAACAAAGAGATCAAACGTCGCACCGACGTCGTCGGCGTGTTCCCCAACGCCGCGGCCCTGCTGCGCCTGGCCGGTCGGTCCTGATCGAGCAGCACGACGAGTGGGAGGCCGGCGAACGACGCTACTTCTCCGAAGCATCAATGCTCGAGCTGACCACCATGAACAACCCCATCGAGTCCTCGACGAGGCGGTGATCCTCCCCGAACTCGCCGCCGCCTAAACTAAAACCACTGACCCGCACAGTGTCGAGAAACTCCACCACTCCGCGGGACGTGACCTTTTCGGTCCGAGGCTATGTCGAGCAAGTGTTGGGCGACGATAGGGCAGAGCAGCTCAATATCGGTCAAGGCCGGTGGTCGCCCGGGTCGGCCCTGTCTGGAGAACCTCAGCGCGGGGATGATCCGGTCGTCTAGATGGACGTACAGAGTGGTCAGGAGACACCTTCACTGCCCATCGTTAGAGAAAGGGGAGCTCACCGCGACTGCAAGACGAGTTTCGCCTTGGGTCAAGTCCAAATGCGTGGTGTAACGCGTTTGCCGCGTGATTCTTGGATTTCTAGGCGCTGAGGGCGCCGAGTTCGGTTGTTTGTTCCTCCTTGTCGGTCGGGACGA
>NZ_SOGK01000026.1:0-12324 GCF_004564305.1 Cryobacterium sp. TMT3-29-2 | reverse complement strand
CGACCAACAACACCCGCACCAGCCAGCCTCGTCGGGATCAATCACCTCGCCGACGAAACCGCCACAAACTAACCCAAGTGACTCCAGTCAGCTTGACATCGCCCGAAAACCACCCTTTTCGACAGAATCTCCGTCGAATTGGTTCGGCGCCGGTCGCCCCGGACGTGTTTCCGGCACGCTCGTGCACGAGATCCGGCGGTCCTTGAACGACACAATGAGCCTCGCCGTCAGGCGGGGCTCATCGTGAACGGGGGAGCGAGAGCGGATACGGCTAGTTGCCGGTCCACGTCTCCACGAGGAAGATCTCGACGGCGATCTCCTTGCCGGTGGGCGTCACGTACGACGTTTTCGCGCCGACAGAGAGGCCGATGATTGCGGTGCCGAGCGGGCTCTGCTCGCTGAAGACGTCGAGGTCGCTGTCGCCGGCGATCTCGCGGCTGCCGATCAGGAACCGGGTCTCGTCGCCGGCGATCGTGGCCGTGATCACGGTGCCCGGCTCGACGACGCCCCTGCTCTGGGGTGCATGGCCGACCTCGGCGTTGCGCAGCAGCAGAACGAGGGTGCGGATGCGGGCCTCCATTTTGCCCTGCTCGTCCTTGGCCGCGTGGTAACCCGAGTTCTCCTTGAGGTCACCTTCTTCTCGAGCCGACTCGATCTTCTTCGCGATCTCGACGCGCCCGACGGTGCTGAGCGTTTCCAACTCCGCCGCGAGACGGTCGTAGGCCTCCTGCGTCAGCCAGGTGACCGTGGTTTCGGTAGTCATGGGTGGAATCTCCTCATGCTTGTTCGTGCTCGTTCGATGCTTGTGCGGTGAACCCGCAGCCATACAACGGACGCCCCGACGATCACGTCAGGGCGAATTCATCATTCTAGGTCAGCCAACAGCGGTAAATCAATCCGGTGTTGCTCTGCTCGGTGGTGCGCACATCCGTTGTCGTCGACCGTGAATACACGGTGCTGGCGGGCAGGTCGAGAACCTTCCAGCCGACGACCGTGAAGCTCTCGTTGAGCGCCTGAACCGCGCAGCTGGCGGTACGGCCGACCGGGATGGACGCCTCGAAGGTGACATTTACGGTGTTCGCGTCGATGATGCTGTGACGGATGTCCCGAGTCTCGATCAGAGGCTCGGACGCCCCCAGTCCCACCCAGACCACGAAGCCCAGGAGGAGAGCCGCGAGGGAGCCGGCGGCGACGAACAGAACGCGGCGGTCTCTCGTGCCACGGTTCGGGGCGCGCCCGTACCGTGTGTCGAGGTTGCTGCTCAGGGCCACTCAGACTCCACACTCATAGATCAACGATTAGTCTTAGTGTCAAGGTTATCTGGCATTTCTGAGGAGTTTCATGACGCTGCGCCTCTTGGCGGTGCACGCCCATCCCGACGACGAGTCGAGCAAGGGTGCTGCGACCTATGCCCACTACCGGAGCCTCGGCGCCGAAGTGCTGATTCTGAGCTGCACGGGCGGCGAACGGGGAAGCATCCTGAACGAGGCCCTGCTCGGTCACGCGCTGGCCGAACGCGATCTCCCGGGACTGCGCCGACTGGAGATGGCCGAGGCTCAGCGGGTCCTCGGCGTGGAGCACCGGTGGCTCGGCTACGAGGACTCCGGGATGAACGAAGACGGTTCGGTACCCCCGAACTCCTTCGCGGACATCCCGGTGGCCATCTCCGCCGAACCCGTCGTGCGGCTGATCCGCGAATTCCGTCCGCAGGTCCTGGTGACCTACGACGAGAAGGGCGGCTACCCGCATCCCGACCACATCCGCTGCCACGACGTGTCGATGGAGGCCTACCGGGCCGCCGCCGATCCGACCCGGTACCCGGATGCCGGTGAGCCCTGGCAGATCGACAAGCTCTACTACGACCGGATTTTCAACCTCGAACGCGTCGACGCCATGTTCCTCGAACTGAGCATCACGGAGCCCGATTCGCCCCTGCTGGAGCCGCTCGGTGCCGCTCGGGAATGGATGAAGGACTACCCGAAGCTGGCCACGACCCACGTGCCCGTCGGGGACTTCCTCGAGGTGCGGGACGCGGCGCTGCGGGCGCACGCGAGCCAGGTCGCCCCCACCAGCAGTTTCTTCTTTTGGCCGAACGACCTCATCCGTGAGGCGTGGCCTTACGAAGACTTCCAACTCGTCGAATCGAAAGTGGACACCGTGATGCCTGAAGCCGACCTCTTCGCCGGAATCCGGCACGACTCGTGAGCGCCCTGATCCTCGCTCCCCTCGTGAGCATCGTCCTGGCCGCCACCCCCTCGCCGGAATTCGACCCGAACACCGTGACGCCGGGGCCGGAAGGCTTCGTAGCGATCGCCCTGGTCGCCGTGGGAGCGGTGCTGCTGGCTATGGACATGGCCCGCCGCGTGCGCCGCAACACGTACCGCGCCGAGATCCAGGAGCGTCTCCAGGCGGAGATGGCCGCACAGGACGCTGCCGAAGCCGACGGCGCCGACAAGGACTAGCTCGAAACCGCTGGACAGCCCGCTCTACGGGTAGAGCGGGTTCGTCGCGATGATCATGATCGCCGCCCAGTGGCAGAGGAAGGCCACCACGGTCAGGGTGTGAAAGATCTCGTGGAAGCCGAACACGCCCGGCAGCGGGTTCGGCCGCTTCATGCCGTAGATGACGGCGCCGACGGAGTAGCAGAGCCCGCCGATCACGATCAGCGTCATCATCGCGGCGTTCGCCTGGAAGAAGTCGATGATGAACATCAACGCGCCCCAGCCGAGTGCCAGGTACAGCGGAACGTAGAGCCAGCGCGGGGCGTGGATCCAGAACACCCGGAAGGCGATTCCCAGGATGGCGCCGCCCCAGACCAGCGACAGCAGCAGAGTGGACTTCGCGGGCGGCAGGGCCAGCACGGCGATCGGCGTGTAGGAGCCCGCGATCAGCAGGAAGATGTTGGCGTGGTCGATCCGCTTGAGGACGACCTTCGTGCGGGGACCCCAGTCGAACCGGTGGTACAGAGCCGAATTGCCGAACAGCAGCATAGAGCTGAGCACGAATACGAGCGAACTCCAGAATGCCGCGCTGCCCTCGGCCGCCAGGAGCAGTACAACCCCGGCCACAATCGTGACCGGGAACGTGCCCGCGTGGATCCAGCCCCTCCAGGTGGGCTTGACGTCCAGCTGCGGCGGCAGGTCGTCCTCGAACAACGGCAGGTTGGGGATGTCATCCGCTGAGGCCATGCAGCAAGAATACGACAGCGTGCATGCCGCTCGCGGTACACGACGCTCTCGAGTGGGCTAGCGTAACTGTGTGCAGAAACGGGAAGTTCCTTGGGCGCGCGGCATCCTCTACGGGGTCTACCAGCGTCGCCTTCGTCGTGGGCTGACGCCGGATGTGCTCCCGCACCACGTCGCCATGATCATCGACGGCAACCGGCGCTGGGCCAAACAGCTCGGGTTCGACTCCGCCGCTCACGGGCATCGCGCCGGCGCCGCCAAGATGCGGGAGTTCCTCAAATGGTGTGACGACCTCGGTATCTCCGTCGTCACGCTCTATTTGCTGTCCTCCGACAACCTCACCAACCGGCCGAGCGGAGAGCTCGCGGAGCTGACGAAGATTATCGCGAAGCTCGCGGAGGAGCTGTCCCGGTTCCGTGACTGGCGCGTGCAACAGGTCGGCTCCAAGGCCGGGTTGCCTGAACCGCTGGTGGCGGCGCTGGACGCCGCGGAAGCGCGCACGGCACGCAAGAAGGGGCTGCACATCAACCTCGCCGTCGGCTACGGCGGGCGCACCGAGATCACCGACGCGATGCGGAGCATCGTGGGCGCACATCTCGCGAACGGCGGCAGGCTCGATGACCTCGCCGAGACGCTGACCCCGGACCTGATCGGCGCGCACCTGTACACCAGCGGGCAGCCCGACCCGGACCTGGTCATCCGCACGTCGGGGGAGCAGCGCATCAGCGACTTCATGCTCTGGCAGAGCGCACACAGTGAGTTCTATTTCGTGGAGGCGCTCGGGCCCGACCTCCGCCAGGTTGACTTCCTGCGCGCCCTGCGCGACTTCGCCCGCCGCCACCGTCGTTTCGGCGGGTAGGAGCATCCCATGACGGCCCTCGACCGCTTCCTCGACGGGTTCATAGCGGATCCCGGATACCTCGACTACGCCCGGATCGGTCCGTTGTCGGCGGGAGTGGTCGCCGAAACCCTCGGCCAGACCGAGGTGCTCTCACGGGCCCGGTTCGGCAGCCTGGACCACTTCCAGACGCAGGACGAACGGCTGCGCGCCGCGGTGGCCCGGGCCACCGGCTTCCGCCCCGACCAGATCGTCTCCGAGCCGAACACCACGACCGGCGTCATGCAGGCCATGTTCGGCCTCACCGGGGCGGTGCTGCTCTCCGCGGGCGACTTCCCATCGGTCCCGTTCGCGGCCGTGCGCGCGGCGGAGGCGCTGCGGGTGGTCACCCCGATCTGGCTGGAGACCGACCACGGCCGGGTCACCCCCGGGCAGATCCGGGAACAGCTCACCCCGACTACGGCCGCCGTGGCGGTCTGCCTGGTCGACTCCCGCACCGGTCATCGCGTCGACCTCGAGGGCATCCGTCAGGTCATCGGCGACCGCCTGCTCATCGTCGACGCCATCCAGGGCTTCGGTGCGGTGGATGTCCCCTACGAGGTCGCGGACGTCGTCGCGTCGGGCGGGCAGAAATGGGTCAGGGCCGGCTGGGGCACCGGGTTCCTCGCTCTCAGCGACCGGGCGGTCGAAAGACTTGTCCCCGTGTTCTCCGGTTTCGCCGGCACCGACGTCGCCGAGCCGTGGGACGAGGTGTTGCCGCCGAGCCGCAGCGCGAACGCGTTCCGGGTGAGCAACGGCGACGCCATCGCCCAGGCTCGGTTCGCGGCCGCCCTCGAGGAGGTCGCCGACGTCGGCATCCGTGCCGTCGAAGACGCGATCGCCGTGAACGTGTCGCTGTTGATCGACCTGGCCGACGAGTTCGCCGTGCCCGTGGTCTCCTCCCGGGACGACCGGGAACGGGCGGGCATCCTGGTGCTCGAACCGCCGGCGGGCCAGCTCACGCTGTTGCGCATCGCGCTGCACAACCATGGGGTGAGCGCGACGACCCGGAACGGCACCGTGCGGCTCAGCACCCACGCGGCGCTCAGCCCGGACACGGTCGACATGCTGCGCGGTGCGTTCACCTCGTATGCCACCGCCGTGACCTACTGACGACGGCCTGGTGAACGTCTGTTTCGAATGGGCGTGTCGCTCTTCCCTTAGCGCGCGTGGGTAAGTAGCGTCAGGCTCATCAGGTATGGCGCCTGATCGAGACGGCCACATAAGTACGGCTCGAGAACCCTGTGGCCGCTCGCCAACACAATCTGTGCCTCACGGGGCACGGGGTGGGAGTGGTTGTGACCGCTAATCAGCTCGACAACAAGGGTTCGAACCGGAGCACGTCGGCGATGGGGCAGGCCGAGTGCACGTACGTTCTGGACACCTCCGTTCTGCTCTCTGATCCCAAGGCGATCTTCCGATTCGCCGAGCACGCCGTCGTGCTCCCCGTCGTGGTGATCGCGGAACTCGAGGCCAAGCGCAACGACCCGGAGATCGGGTACTTCGCCCGCCAGGCACTGCGGCTCCTCGACGAGCTGCGGGTGAAGCACGAACGGCTGGACTTCCCGATCCCGGTCGGCGACGGCGGCAGCCTCCGGGTCGAGCTCAACCACTCGAATATGTCGGTGCTGCCCTCCGGCCTGCAACTTGGCGACAACGACTCCCGCATCCTCGCCGTTGCCCTCAACCTCGCCAACGACGGCCTGAACGTGACCGTCGTCTCCAAGGACCTGCCCCTGCGGGTCAAAGCCGCCTCCCTCGGCCTCACCGCGGAGGAGTACCGCCACGAACTCGCCGTGGACTCCGGCTGGACCGGCATGGACGAGATCACCCTGGGGTCCAATCTGATCGACGAGCTCTACGACAAGGAGATCGTGCACACGCGGCTCGTGCAGGACATGCCCGTGAACACGGGCCTGGTCATCCACTCCGACAGAGGCTCGGCCCTCGGCCGGGTGACGGGAAACGGTGCAATGAAGCTCGTGCGCGGTGACCGCGACGTCTTCGGCCTGAAGGGCCGCTCGGCGGAGCAGCGGCTCGCGATCGACCTGCTTCTCGACCCGGAGATCGGCATTCTGTCGCTGGGTGGTCGGGCCGGGACGGGCAAGTCGGCACTCGCCCTCTGCGCCGGTCTCGAGGCCGTGCTGGAACGGCAGCAGCACCGCAAGATCATGGTCTTCCGTCCGCTCTACGCGGTCGGCGGCCAGGAACTGGGCTACCTTCCCGGCGACGCCGCGGAGAAGATGAGCCCGTGGGCCCAGGCGGTCTTCGACACGCTCGGGGCCATCGTCTCCGAGAACGTTCTGGAGGAGGTCATCGAGCGCGGCATCCTCGAGGTCCTGCCGCTCACTCACATCCGCGGCCGGTCGCTGCACGACGCCTTCGTGATCGTGGACGAGGCCCAGTCGCTCGAACGCAATGTGCTGCTCACGGTGCTCAGCCGGATCGGCCAGAATTCGCGCGTGGTCCTGACCCACGATGTGGCGCAGCGGGACAACCTGCGGGTCGGCCGTTTCGACGGGGTCGCGTCGGTGATCGAAACGCTCAAGGGACATCCGCTCTTCGCCCACATGACGCTCACCCGCTCGGAGCGGAGCGCGATCGCCGCCCTCGTCACCGAGATGCTCGAGGGCAACGAGGTGCGCTAGCCCGAGCCGGATACGCCTGGGCTGCCACCCGAGAGTGCCCGTTCCGGTCGAAAGTGACCAGCGGAACGGGCACTCTCGACCGGAACGGCGCAGGGAGCAGGCTACTTCGCCTGGGGCGGGCGGGTCATGCTCAGCACGTCGAGGGCGGTGTCGAGCAGCTCGAGAGTGACCTCGCCGCGTTCGACGAAACCGAGTGCGATGACGGACTCGCGCACGGTCACACCCTCGGCAACCGAGTACTTGGCCACCTTGGCGGCGGCCTCGTACCCGATGACCCGGTTCAGCGGGGTGACGATGGCGGGGGAGGATTCGGCTAGCGCGCGGGCGCGCTCGACGTTCGCGGTGAGGCCGTCGACGGTTTTGTCAGCGAGCACGCGGGTCGCGTTCGAGAGCAGTCGGATCGACTCGAGTAGGGCGGTGCCCATCACCGGGATGGCGACGTTGAGCTCGAACGAGCCCGATGCGCCCGACCAGGCGATGGTGGCGTCGTTGCCGATCACCCGCGAGCAGACCATCAGCACGGCCTCCGGGATCACCGGGTTCACCTTGCCCGGCATGATCGAGGAGCCGGGCTGCAGGTCGGGGATGTTCAGTTCGCCGAAGCCCGTGTTGGGGCCCGAGCCCATCCAGCGCAGGTCGTTGCAGATCTTGGTCAGGCTGACCGCTATGGTGCGGAGGGCACCGGATGCGTCAACCAGGCCGTCCCGGTTGGCCTGCGCCTCGAAGTGGTCGCGCGCCTCCGTGACCGGGAGTTCGGTTTCCTCGACGAGCAGCTCGATCACGAGCTGAGGGAATCCGGCGGGCGTGTTGATTCCGGTGCCGACCGCGGTGCCGCCGAGGGGGACTTCCGCGACGCGGGGGAGCGCGGTGCGTACGCGCTCGATGCCGAGGCGCATCTGCCGCGCGTAGCCGCCGAACTCCTGGCCGAGGGTGACCGGGGTGGCATCCATCAGGTGGGTGCGGCCGGCCTTGACGGCGCCGGCCCACAGCTCGGCCTTGGCCTCGAGCGCGACCGACAGGTGGTCGAGCGCCGGGATGAGCTCGTCGATGAGGGCGCTCGTGACGGCGAGGTGCACGGATGTCGGGAACACGTCGTTGGAAGACTGGGACGCGTTCACATGGTCGTTCGGGTGCACCGGGCGGCCGAGGCTCCGGGTCGCCAGGGTCGCGAGGACCTCGTTCATGTTCATATTCGAGGAGGTTCCGCTGCCCGTCTGGTAGACGTCGATCGGGAACTCGGAGTCGTAGCGGCCGGTGGTGACCTCGTCGGCCGCGGCGGCGATCGCGTTGGCGATGTCGACGTCGAGCACCCCGAGCTTCGCGTTCGCCAGGGCCGCGGACTTCTTGATCCGGGCGAGCGCGGCGATCTGGGCGGGCTCCAGCACGGAGCCTGAGATCGGGAAATTCTCGACGGCCCGCTGGGTCTGCGCCCCGTAGAGGGCGGCGATCGGAACCCGGACCTCGCCCATCGTGTCATGTTCGATCCGGTACTCGGCTTCAGCGGTCATGTCCACCACGGTGTGTATTACCTTTCGGTTGGGAATCTCTTCGGTACGGGAACGCGCGGCGACGGCCCGATGGGCGCGCCGTGGACGGGCTGAACGGCTAGACCACGCCGACAACGATGTCAGGCACGGCACGGCCCTCGAGCAGTCGGTAGTTCGCCCCGACGATAGCCAATGTACCTTCTGCCACGGCCGCGCTGATCATCTCGGAGCGCTCGAGCAGTTCGGACACCGTGTCGCGGAGGTGTTCTCGGCCGACGGCGAGGGCGTCGATTTGCTCGGGATCGATGGGCGTCGCATCCGTCGACCCGGCCACCCGGCGAACGGCCGGCACGATCTTCTCGATGATCCGGGCAATGTGCACGGGCAGCGGCTGCGCCTCGGCGCCCTGGGAATCGATGGCGGCGCGCACTGCCCCGCAGCCGTCGTGGCCGAGCACGAGGATCAGCGGAACCCGGAGTACGGCGACGGCGTATTCGAGTGAGCCGAGCACCGAGTCGGAGATCACCTGCCCGGCGTTGCGCACGACGAACAGGTCGCCGAGGCCCTTGTCGAAGATGATCTCGGCGGCCAGCCGGGAGTCGCTGCAGCCGAACAGGGCCGCGTCGGGGGTCTGCACGAAGGCGAGTTCGGCGCGGCGGTCGACGTCCTGACGCGGATGCTGCGGCTCGCCGCCCACGAACCGGTCGTTGCCGCGCTGCAGGTCGGTCCAGACCTCTGCCGGTGTTGGTGCATCGCCCATCATTGTTCTCCGGTGGTGTTGGAACTGATCTGTTCGGCGAGTACCTCCGCCAGGACGGCGAGTTCCTCGTCGTCGGCGGTGCCGACGAGGAGGTAGGTGCTGTCGCCGGCCGTGGTCACCAGCGCGGATTCGAAATTGCCGCGGTCGTCCTCTGGCGCGGTGTTGCGGTAAACGTCCCAGGTGACGCCGCCGATCGTGACGGTGCCGGCGACCGGGGCATCCTGCAACTCGTCGGCGAGCCAGCTCGGGTTGGCGCCGAGGGCCTGGGTGAGGCCGATGAACTCGGTCTTCGCCGTGATCAGGCCGATGTACCAGGACGGGATCTTGTCGCTTCCGCCCAGTCGCCATTGCGCGGCGTTCGCCGTCCACCCGGTCGGCAACTCCGGAACCAGCAGCGGATCGGTGAGGCCGGGCTGCACCTGCGCGGCCACGGATTGGAAATCGATGTCACGGTTCTGCGGGGCGTCACTGCGCGGCACCAGCAGGACGAGAACGAGCACCGTGCCGAGGGTGGCCAGCAGCGACAGGACCAGGTTGTTCACGGTCTTGTGGGAGCGGTACTTGCGCGAATTCTCGGCCAGCCGGGTGCGGGTTTCGTCCGGCGTCTCCGGGCGCCCCAGTTCGGCGACGATGCGGGGCTTTCGCTTGGCGGCGCTCATCCGGCTGTCGCGGCGGAGTCGACCTGGCCTGCCCTGGCGGCGTCCAGCCTGGCTTTCGCGCCGATCAGCCACTCTTCGCAGCGGCGGGCGAGTGCCTCACCGCGTTCCCACAACGCAAGCGACTCCTCCAACGACGAGGCTCCCTGCTCGAGGGCGTTCACCACGCGCACGAGCTCATCCCGGGCCTGTTCGTAGCTCAGGGCGTTGATTTCGTCTGCTGCCGAGGTCATGGTGTCCATCCTAATTTCTAATTCGACGGTGTCGGGTCTGAGGTTGCCGCGCCGGCGGTGGCCGCCAGGGCACCCTCGGCGAGCGTGATCAGGAGTTTCGTCTGCGGCGGTGCCTGTGCGGGCGAGCGAACCACCTGGCCGCCCTCCAGTTGCACGATCGCGTAGCCGCGATCGAGGGTGCCCTGCGGGGAGAGGGCGCGCAGTTGGGAGCGCAGTTCGACGATCACCGATCCCGCCCGTTCGACAACCCGGTCGACCAACTCGGCGCCGCGGGCGACGTAACGGGTGAGGTCCTCGGATCGGGAATCGATGATCCACTCGGGGGTGCTCAGCACCGGGCGCGAGCGGAGCTGGCCGATCCGGTCGACCTCGTGCGCCAGGATGCCGGTCAGCCGGTTGCTGAGACGGGCGCGCGCCTGCTGCACGCGGTTGAGTTCGTCGGAGACGTCGGGGACGACGCGCTTGGCGGCATCCGTCGGCGTCGATGCGCGCAGGTCGGCGACGTCGTCGAGCAGCGGGCGGTCCGCCTCGTGGCCGATGGCGCTGACCAGCGGGGTCACGCAGGCCGCCACCGCCCGGATCAGCTTCTCGTCGCTGAAGCCGAGCAGGTTCTGGAAGTCGCCGCCGCCGCGGGCGACGATGATCACGTCGACGTCAGGATCGGCATCCAGGCGCGCGATGGCCGCGGTCACCTCACCGACCATGCGCTCACCCTGCACGGCGGCGTAGGCCAGGTGGAAGTTGACGGCCGGCCAGCGCAGTTGAGCGTTGCGAATGACGTCCTTCTCGGCGTCGGAGTCCTTGCCGGTGACCAGCCCGATGCAGTGGGGGAGGAAGGGCAACGGCTTCTTGCGGGACGCGTCGAACAGACCCTCGCCTGCCAGCTGCTTGCGCAGCCGCTCGAGCCGTTCCAGCATGTCGCCGAGGCCGACGTGGCGCATCTCGAACACCTGCATGGTGAGCGTGCCGCCCTTGACCCAGTAGTTGGGTTTGACGAGGGCGATGACCCGGTCACCCTGCTTGAAATCGCTGGTCAGTTTCGCGCGCACCGAGGACCAGATCGTGAAGCTGACCGTTGCGTCTTCGGTGAGGTCCTTCAGCTTGCCGTAGACGTTGCCGCCGCTGGCTCCCCACTGGGTGATCTCACCCTCGACCCAGGCCGTGCCGAGGCGCTCGATATAGCCGCGGATCTTGTTGGCCAGCAGCCCGACCGGCCACGGGGTCTCCAGGGTGGGCGGTGCGTCCGTCATCAATCGTTCCTCCCACGGACTGCACAGTCGGCGCCCATAAGATGGGCGGGTGACTATCAGTACGGATTCGCCTGTGATCGGCCTTGGCATGCCACGGATTCCCCGCGCACGCAACAGGCTCAAGGATACCCCGGTGGTCGGACACAAACGGGTCCTCCTGGCTGCCCCGCGCGGCTACTGCGCCGGCGTGGACCGGGCCGTGATCGCCGTCGAGAAAGCCCTCGAGTTGTACGGCGCCCCCGTTTATGTGCGGAAGCAGATCGTGCACAACATCCACGTGGTCTCCGAATTGGAGAAAAAGGGCGCAATCTTCGTCGAGGAAGTCGACGAGGTGCCCACCGGATCGCACGTCGTTTTCAGCGCGCACGGCGTGTCCCCGGCCGTTGTCACCGCCGCGGCGGACCGCGGCCTGCTCGCCATCGACGCCACCTGCCCGCTCGTCACCAAGGTGCACCGCGAGGCCGTGCGGTTCGCCCGGGACGACTTCCAGATTCTGCTGATCGGCCACGAAGGCCACGAAGAGGTCGAGGGCACCGCGGGGGAGGCGCCCGAGCACACCACGCTCGTCGGTAGCCCTGATGACGCCGACACCATCGAGGTGCGCGACCCCGACAAGGTGGTCTGGCTGTCCCAGACCACTCTGAGCGTGGACGAGACCATGGAAACCGTGCGCCGTCTGCGCGCCCGCTTCCCGAATCTGCAGGATCCGCCCAGCGACGACATCTGCTATGCGACCCAGAACCGTCAGGTGGCGATCAAGAAGGTCGCACAGGACTCCGACCTCGTCATCGTGGTCGGCTCGGCGAACTCGTCCAATTCGGTGCGTCTGGTCGAGGTGGCACTGGAATACGGTGCCCGGGCCGCCTACCGGGTGGACTTCGCCAGCGAGATCGAGCAGGAGTGGCTCGACGGGGTGGTCACCGTGGGCGTGACGAGCGGGGCATCCGTGCCCGACGAGCTCGTGCATGAAGTGCTCGCCGACCTGGCAGAGGCCGGCTACGGCGACGTCGAAGAGGTCAAGACGGCCGAGGAGGACCTGCTGTTCTCGCTGCCGAAGGAGCTTCGCAAGGACCTGGCGGGCAACGCGGATGCCCGCGGCCTCGGTGGGCGGGTCAGCAGCTAGGTGTAACTCCCAGAGACCTTGTGAACGCGGTTGATGGGTGGGGTGTTTCCGATGCCGCTGTGGGGTCTGTGGTGATTGTAGTCATGGACCCACTGCTGGTAGGTG
>NZ_SOGK01000080.1:0-11750 GCF_004564305.1 Cryobacterium sp. TMT3-29-2 | reverse complement strand
GGCTTGGCGGGCGGGTGGGTGGCTCGGCGGGCGGGTGGCTCGGCGGGCGCGCGGCTTGGCGAGTGGGCGGCTTGGCGGGCGGGTGGGTGGCTCGGCGGGCGGGTGGCTCGGCGGGGGAGAGGCTGCAGCAGAAACCGGATGCCGGTGTGCGGCATCCGTCTTCGTGCGTCGTGTTCTTCGTTCGAGCGGGCGGTGCTCGCGGCGGCGTCAGCGCTCGGCTTCGTCGAAGTCGTCGAGAACGGCCTGCTCGTAGGCAGCCTCGGCGGCGTCGGCCCTTTCCTGGGCTTTGGCGACGCGCACACTGATCTCGTGCTCGGACTTGCGCAGCCGCTCGGCCTCTCGTGGAGTGGCCGTGTCGAGCAGATCCTCGAGGGTGTCGGCGTCAAGGTGCACGGCGGCCAGCGCATCGACCTCGGACCGGGCGACGGCGGCCTTGCTCCGCAGGATGCGCAGCCGCGATTCCTGGGCGAACTGCCTGGAGAGACGGTCGGCGGACTGCTCGGGGGTCCGTTCGACGGGGACCATGCGCTGGTCCGCGTGGGTGGGACTGGTCCGGCTGGTGTTGGTCTGGTCAGTGTTGGTCTGCTCGGACCCGTGCTGGTTGGTGTTGGTCTGGCTGGTGTTGGTCTGGTCAGCGTTGGTCCGGCTGGTGTTGGTCTGGTTGGTGTTGGTCTGGTCAGCGTTGGTCTGCTCGGACCCGTGCTGGTTGGTGTTGTTCTGCTCGGCACCATCGCCGCGATCCGTGTTGCTCATTGTGCCTCCCTTTTTCCGCTGGCAGCCTAGCGCGCCCGGTGTCCGCGGCAAGGGGAGTGGCGGGACCCCTTGCTCGCCGAATTCGACCGCCAGTTCGGGGCGGCGGGCGGCGGGCGGCGGGCGGCGGACGCGGGGCCGCTGCTGCGCCGAGAGTCGCCGGTTCTGCCCAGTGTCGTCGGTAGAGCGGCGTCATTCGGCAGAAACGGCGACGCTGGGCGGTCATCAGGCAAGCGGCGACCGGCGTACCGGCGACCGGCGACCGGCAGGCGGCAGGCGGCAGGCGGCAGGCGGCGAGCGGCGAGCGGTGAGCGGCAGGCGGCAGGCGGCGAGCGGTACCCGACCGCTACCGCCTGCCCGGGGCGGTGCCGGCCCAGGCGTTCCGCAGCAGCACGGTCAGGTCGTCGGACGTGACCGGGTGCGGGTTCGACGCGGGAACCGCCGGCAGGATCAGCTCCACAGCCCGGGCGATGTCCGACTCCGCAAACCCGAAGTCCCGCAGCGCAGTCGGCGCGTGCACGCTGTTCCGCAGGGCTAGCAACCCCTCGACTGCGGAACTCGAGCCCAGGGCCGCGGCGATCCGCACCTCGGCCTCGGGCGCAGCCGACGCGTTGAGGGCCACTACATGCGGCAGCACGATCGCGTGCGTCTGCGCGTGCGGCAGCCCGAAAGCACCGCCCAGCACATGGCAGATCTTGTGATGCAGACCCGAACCGGCGCTGGAGAACGCGTTCGCGGACAGATACGCGCCGTAGAGGGCATCCTCCCGGGCGGCAAACGTGCCGCGGATGCCGCCGCCCCCCAGATCAGGATCGCCCCCGGCTACGGCGGGCCGGGCGACGATCCGCGGCAGGGCGCGCGCCAGCATCCGGATGCCTTCGGCGGCAATCAGCGCGCTGACCGGGTTCGCGCCCGGAGCCCAGAGCGCATCAACGCCGTGGGCGAGGGCGTTCAGCGCACTGGACACACCCAGCTCGCTGGGGAGGGACAGCGTCAGGGTGGGGTCGTAGATCACGGTGCCGGGCAGCACCCTCGGATCGAAACCCGTGGTCTTCACACCATTCTCGAACAGCCCCCAGACAGCGGTGGCCTCCGAGCCGGAATAGGTGGTGGGGACCGCCACGATCGACAGCCCGGCGGGGCGGTCGCTGCGCAGCGAGAGAATCTTGGACAGCCCGATCGCCGACCCGCCGCCGAGGGCGACGACCACGTCGATGTCGGCCGCCTGCGCCGCACGATGGGCGCGCTCGGCTGACTCCGCCGGAACGTGCTGCACGATCTCATCGAACACCACCGCCGCACGGATGCCCGCGAGCACCGCCGCGGACCGCTCCAGTTCCCGCCGGCTCGCGATCACCATCACGCGTGGGGTGTTGTCGGTGTTGGTGCCACCGGTTGCGCCCGGGGTCTCAGCGGCCTGGGCGGTGCCGGATGGGGTTGCGCTCGGTGTGCCTGACTCCTTGCCGCCGAGCTCGTCGTGCTTGTTGTCCTTGCCGCCGAGCTCGTCGTGCTTGTTGTCCTTGCCGTCGAGCTCGTCGTGCTCGTCGTGCTTGTCGTCCTTGCTGCCGAGCTCGCCGTGCTCGCCGAACTCGCTCAGCACCCTGGCGAGCAACTCCGCCGCGCGTCCGCTGCCGAACAGCACGCGCTGCCGCTGCGTCCGGTACTCGAAATCAAGGGCTTCCGCCGCGGGCTGCTCCCTCACGGCGCGCCTACGCGCGGACCTGCGCTTGGCGGGCCAGCCAGGATCGGGCGGCGGCGACATCCGTTGCGGCGATGCCGTGACCGCCGTCGCGCAGCTCACGCTCGACCTCGGCGCCGTGCGCGGTGAACGTCGCGGCGGCCCGGTCTGCGCTCGCGAGCGGGGCCATCGGGTCTGAGCGCCCGTTGAGCATCAGCACCGCGGTGTCGGCGAGGTCCGTCGTGAGCGTTCGATCGTCGAGTGGGAACATGCCCGAGAACGCGACGACCCGGTCGAGCGCCTTGGGGTAGAGCAGTGCCGTGGCCAGCGCGATGTTGGCGCCGTTGGAGAAACCGACCGCGATGATGCTGCGGTCGCCGAGGTCGTAGCGCTGCCGGGCCGCCGCGATGAAACCGGCCAGTTCGCCGGCCCGCATCACCACGTCGTCCACGTCGAACACGCCCTCGGAGAGGCGGCGGAACCAACGCAGCATGCCACCCTCGGTCACGCGTCCGCGCGGGGAGAGCACGGTCGCGGCCGGGTCGAGCGCGTCGGCGAGGTTGAGGGTCTCCTGCTCGTTGCCGCCGGTGCCGTGCAGCATCAGGAACACGGGCGCGTCGGCTCCGGCTGCGTCGGCTCCCGGCGCGTCGGAGCCCACGGATGCCGCGGGCCGGCCGGCCCGGAACACGTGCGGCCAGTCGAGGGCGGCCTGCTCCCAGGCGGCGGCCACGTCGCCGGCGGCCCGGTGAGCGGCAGCGCGATCGGAGTCGGCCTGGTCGAAATCGGGCAGGTCGAGGTCGGGCATCTCATTCATCGGGGCCGCCTACTGACCCGCGACGAGGGCAGGGTTGTTCTCCCTCGGCAGGGTGATCGGTGCGACGGCGCGTTCGATCTGGTCGCGGCTGGGCTCGAGCCACGGCGGCAGCTTGAGCGAGCGGCCCAGTTCGAGCAGCGGCTCGTCAATGTCGAAGCCCGGGGTGTCCGTGGCGATCTCGAACAACACGCCGCCGGGCTCGCGGAAGTAGATCGACGTGAAGTACTGCCGGTCGAGGATCGCCGTCACGCCGTAGCCGCGCGCGACGAGTTCCTGACGCCACTGCTCCTGCGTGGTCTTGTCCGGCACCCGAAACGCGATGTGGTGCACGCTGCCGCCGGCGGTCAAGCCGACCTGCCCGTTCGGGTCGGCGATGATGTCGACGATGTTGCCGGGAACTCCGTCGCCGGCACCGACCCGGATGCGGTCGGGGGTCTCCTCGATCACGTGCATGCCGAGGTCGCGGGTGAGCACCTCGACGGTGCCGGTGGGGTCGGCGACGGTGAGCACCGAGGAATGCTGGCCGCGCACCGCGTATTCGGCGGGCACGGATGCCGAGTCCCACGGATTGCGCGGATCAACCGTCGACGAGGCAACGAGATCCAACTGCAGGCCGTCGGGATCGCGCAGGGAGAGGCGTTCCTCGTCGGCGGAGCGGCGCACGAACTCGGAGTCGACGCCGAGTTCCTTGAAGTGGCCGGCCCACCAGCCGAGGCTGCCGGCCGGCACCGAGAACGCGGTGGACGTGGACTGCCCCGAGCCGGGACGCCCGCTGGAGATCCCCGTCCAGGGGAAGAAGGTGAGCAGTGAACCCGGACGGCCCGCGTCATCCCCGTAATAGAGGTGATAAGTGCCGGGATCGTCGAAGTTGACCGTCTTTTTCACGAGCCGCAGGCCGAGGCCGGTCACGTAGAAGTCGATGTTGCGCTGAGGTGCACCGGCAATCGCGGTGACGTGGTGCAGTCCGGAGGTTTGCGGGGTCATGGGTCCCTTTCTGGCGGGGAGTCGGTCGGTATCGGTCTGTCGAGGGGGTCGGCATGCGCGGTCCGACGTGCGCAGCCTGCCCTGCATAGGCTGCCTTGCGAAGACTGCCCTGCATAGTCTGACTTCACGTCGACTTCTATGCAAACACATGTTTCTGTGGATTCATTCCCAAACCCGCGGAAGGGGCACTCTCGACCGGAAAGGTGACACTCGCGAGTGACCTCGGCAGACGGATGCCCGTTCGGGACCCGCGGACTACTCGCCCGGACCGAGATCCCAGGAGCGCTCCGGCAGTTGATCGAGCCAGTTGCCGACCGAATCGCTGTTCACCAGGGAGACGCTGCTCTCGGTGGGCCGGGCCCGCTCCGGCGGCACGGCGGACAACGCCTCGGAGATCGGAGAGGAGATCGGAGAGGAGATCGGAGCCGAGACCGGAGCCTGGCCCCCTGCGGCGCGGACCGACCCGCCCGGTGGGTCACCGGCATCCGTCGGCGCTTTCGCACCCGCGTTCCCAAACATCGAACCCCCCTCAGTCGGCACAGCAAAGGTGGTCACCGGGGTCCGGGGCAACAGTTTGACGCTACGCTCGCGGAGGAATCGCCGTCAAGCATTTCGGTAAACGGATGCCGCCGCGAACCCGGTCGTACCCCGGCACCGCCGGCCTGTGCCCCGGCACCGCTGGTCTGTGCCCCGGCACCGCTCGCCTGTGCCCCCGCACCGCCGCCGTCCGGAGGCCTACGCGCTGACGCTCTCCCCGGACTCCCTCCCGGAGGCCAGCGACGGCCGCAGCCGGGCCAAGGCCTGCAGTTCGATCTGCCGCACCCGGTCGTAGGACACCCCGAAGTGGGCTCCGATCTCGCGCCGGGCCTTCCGGGCCTGGCCGCCGAGGCCGAACCGCATGACCAGCACGCTCGCTTCGCGGCCGGGGAGAAGGGCGAGGTGGCGGCCGAGGCGCTCCAGCATCAGGGTACGGCTGGTGACGTCGCAGGGGTCGAGCGCCTGGGCATCCGAAATGGTCTCGCCGAAGGGCACGTTCTCGAGGCCGCTGCCGAGATCGGCCCAGACCGGGGCGTCGATCGACCGCGGCTGGCCGGCGCGGTTCCGCAGCTTCACAATCTGCTCCGTGCTGAGCCCGCTGGCCTCGCTGAGTTCCGCGGCGGTGCCGTCGCGGCCGAGTCGCTGCCGCAGCCGGCGCTGCACCTGGTTGAGGCCGTTGAGCACCTCGACCTGGTGGGCCGGGAGACGGATGGTGCGGGCCTGGTCGGCCAGCGCGCGGTGGATGCCCTGGCGGATCCACCAGGTGGCATAGGTCGAGAACTTGAAACCGCGGGTGTGGTCAAAGCGTTCAACCGCCCGGATCAGGCCGAGGTTGCCTTCCTGGATCAGGTCGAGGAGGTCGAGTCCGCGACCGGCGAAGTGCCGGGCCACCGACACCACCAGCCGCAGATTCGCGCAGATCAGGTGATTCATCGCCTGCCTGCCGTCGGCCGCGAGCCAAAGAAGCTCCTCTCCGACCTCGACCTCGACCTCGACCTTGACCTCGACCTTGACCCCAACCCCGACACAGCCGGCGACTTCGACTTCGACTTCGACCTTGGCCCCGCCACCGCCCCCGACCTCGACTTCGAATCCGAATCCGCCCTCGACCTGGGCCCCAGCTCCGACACAGCCGGCGACCTCGACACGGCCCGACCGCAGCCGCGAGAGCCGCTCCTCTGCGAACAACCCGACCTCGATGCGCCGGGCGAGCTCGATCTCATCCGTCTTGGCCAGAAGCGGCACCCGGCCGATCTCGTTCAGGTAGTCGCCCACGGAATCGATCGAGGGGCGTCGACGGGAACGACTCGCGGCGGTGGTCATGCCGGTACCGTATGTGCGGTCCGGCGCAGAGATGCCACGGCCGACGCGGCATGTGCAGAACCGCGGGAGTAGCCCACCTGTGCAGGAGCGCCGCCCACCGTCGGCCTCGAATGGGGAGTTTCGCGCGAGGCCCAGATCGACGATGATGTACCGGCAGAGCCGAATCGAGTGGAGGGACGCGATTATGAGTGACGCAGAGTCAAACGATTCCAGCGAGAACTTCCGGCCCCAAGGCGACAACGGCGGCACGAACGGCGGCACCGACCACGCGACGAACGGCGCCACCGACCACGCGACGAACGGCGGCACCGACGGCGGCACCGACGGCGGCGACACCAATGCCGAGAGTGACCTCTATTCGGAGGACGACGGTGAAGTCGACGGCTACGAGGTGTACAACCCGCCGGCGGACCGCTTCCTCACCGCCCAGATGTGGTGGATCGCGAGCGAACTGGTGCGGCGGCATCCGCATCTCCGCATCTCCGGGGTGGAGGTCGACGAGGCCGACCGTCTGCTGATCGTGCACGACGAGCAAGACGGCATGAGCGTGCAGTGGGACCTCGAGGGCGGCTGCAAGTTCCTGGTCGACGGGGTCGTCAACAAGATCAGCTGGATCCAGATGCTGGCCGCGCTCAGCCCGCACGCGATCGTCAAGCGCATCGAGGTGGCGACCGGGCTCGGCATTCCGAAGGTCACACCGGCCACGTCCGCCCGGGCGCTGACCTACCGGGTGATCGCCAGCGCGCTGGCCACCGCGACCAATGACCGCTACGAGTGGTACGCGGTTCCGGCGCCGATGCTGCACGACGAAGATCCGGAGGACCCCGGATGCGAGTACTTCCGCGACTTCCCCTCCACCGTGCGGGCGCGGGCCGAGTATGTCGCGATGACCCTCGAAGAGTTCGAGTCCGGCGGCCGCAGTGTGTACTTCTTCCAGCCGTTCTGGGCGCTGCTCTGCGACCTCGAGCCGATCGCCATCTTCGACTCCGCCGGAGTGGTGCACACGGCATCCGGCGCCACGCCGCTGATGCCCCTGTATGACGAGCTCGACCGCAAGCTCGCGCTCGTGACGGCGCGCGTGCTGGGAGACTACTTCCCCTGACCCGCGCGAGTCGGGCTGCGTGGCTCGCGAGCCGCGCTGACCCGCACGAGCCGGGCTGCGTGGCGCGGCGCGCGAGCCGGCCAGAGCGCGCCGGGCCGCGGGGAGTTCGGCCTGCTAGCGGATGCTGCCGAGCTGGGTGAGCTTCGCGTGCAGGATCGAGTCGCTGGGCTCCACCACATGGGTGCCGTCCGGGAACAGGATCACCGGGATCTGGGTGCGGCCGCTGATCGCGTGGGCGCGGTCGGCGCCGTTCTCCACCAGCAGGAGGTCAACGTAGTCGTAGTCGACCTCGAGTGTGTCGAGCAGTTTCTTCGAGCGGCGGCAGTCGCCGCACCACTCCGCCCCGAACATGGTGAGGCGCTGGGCGTCGGACACGGGAGAGGAGGCAAGGTCGGTCATCCGATCATCCTAGGTCGGCACCCTGATGAGCCGCGACGGATGCCCGCTCCAGCCGATCAGCGTGCGCCTCGTTTTGGGGCGGCGGCCCCTCTTCGCCGCGCTCCAGAACCCGGTTTTTGCGGCGGGCCGACTGCTACATTCGGTCTAAGCGGAAACAGTTGGGGGACTGAATATGCAGTCAGACCAGGACGCCGCACACGACCTAGGGGAAAAACCGGCCATCGACCTGCCACCACCAGCAGCGCCTCAGGCAGCTTCGGAAGCGCCAGAACCAGCGCTCGAACCAGCGCCAGAACCAGCGCTCGAACCCTCGATTGACGAGCTGCTCGCCGAGTGCGAGCGCTCCAGCGCCGGCGGGCGCCATCTCGACGGTGTCGCGCAGGCCGAGGCGGTGCTGGCCCGGGCGGGCGCGACGCTGCTGCAGCAGGCGCAGGCGCGGGGAATCCTGGCGCTGCACCGGCTGCGACTGGGCGACTACGAGGCATCCGTTCACCAGGGACTGTTGGCGCTGGACTTCTTGAACGGCACCGATGACCTGCTTCGGCAGTCCAAGGTGCACTGCACCCTGACGCTGGCCTACAGCGATACCGGGCTCTACGAGCCGGCGCTGCGTCACGCGCTCGCGGCGCTGGAGACCGCCCGCGGCAGCGGCAGCGCACTGGCCGAATTCTGGGCGCTCAGCCGTTCGTCAATGGTGCACGAGGGCATGGGCGAGGCCGAGCGGGGTCTCGAGCTGGGGCGGCAGGCGCTGGCCCTGGCGCGCACGATCGATGACCCCGAGGCGAGCTTCGTGGGGCTCAACAACCTCGGCGACAGCCTTCTGGAGCTCGCACAGGCGCAGAAAGCGCAGAACGCCCAGGCGCAGAACGCCCAGGCGCAGAACGCCCAGGCGCAGAACTCCCAGGCGCAGAACGCGCAGATGAGCCTGAATCAGGCCCTCCTGCTCGTGCGGGAGGCCGTGGCCGTGGCCCACGCCCAGCGGCACAACTTCTACGAGAGCATCGCCCGCACCAACCTGGTCAGTATCCTGATCGAACTCGGCGAGCACGAGGAGGCCCGCGAGCAGGCCGGCCGGTCCCGCCGCCTGGCGAAGGCGCACGGGTTCCGCAGCCTTGAGGAGAACAACGACGCTCAGCTGGCCGAAGTGGCCCGAGCCGAGGGTGACATCGACGGCGCCACGGCGATGATGAATGCCCAGCTGCTGGTCGCCGCCCTCGACGACGACCCGGCGCTGCACATCAAGCTGCAGCAGGCACTGTTCGAAATGCACAAGGAGTGCGGCCGGTTCGAGCAGGCGCTCGAGCACGTCGAGATCTTGCACGCCCTGATTCTCAAGCGCACGACCGACACGGCCGGCATCCAGTCCCAGATGCTGATCAACACCTTGGGGATCGAGCAGGCGCGCCACGATGCGGAGCGGTCGCAGCTCGACGCGGCGCGGCTGCGCATCCGTGCCGACGATCTGGACGTGCAGGCGAACACCGACCCGCTGACCCGGCTGCCCAACCGCCGGGCCCTCGACCGCCGGCTGCCGCGCCTGATGGGCCGCTCCCGCGACACCCGGCAATCGATCTGCGTGGCGATGATCGACATGGACCACTTCAAGCGGGTCAATGACGAGCACGGACACGCCACGGGCGACCAGGTCTTGAACGCCATGGCGGGCCTGCTGCGCGCCGTCACCCGGGACAGCGACATGGCCGTGCGCGTGGGCGGTGAGGAGTTTCTGCTCGTTTTCGCCGACACCTCCCTCGAGTGTGCCGAGCAGGCCTGCGAGCGCCTGCTGTCCTCTGTGCGCGGCCACCACTGGGAGGCTCTGGCACCCGGTCTGGCCTGCACCGTGAGCGTCGGTCTCGCCGAACTGGCCCCCGGCGAGACCGTGGCGGGCTGGCTGGCGCGCGCCGACGCAGCCCTGTACCAGGCCAAGGATTCCGGCCGGGATCAGCTCGTCACGGGCGCGGTGCTGTCGGCGGTGTGAACCGGCCAACGGATGCCCCGGCCGGTCTCCGGCCCTCCCGCACCCGCTAGATTTGTCCCGGGGACAGGGGAAACATGACGACGAAGGCACCCACCATGGGGGATCAGCACGCCGCCCGATCGGTGATCGAGGAGCTGCTCCGGCAGCAGAGCACCACCCCGAAGCGCACCGGCCTCGGCCGGTTCTTCGGCGTCTCGCCGCTCGGCCTCGACAGCGTCAGCTGGTATCTCGGAGCGAAGGGCGAGCTCGCTGTGGGCCAGATTCTCGCCACCCTGCCGCCCGAGTGGACGGCCTTCCACGCCGTGCCGATCGGCAAGAAGGGCGCGGACATCGACCATGTCGTCATCGGCCCCGGCGGCCTCTTCACCCTCAACACGAAGAACCACCGTGGCAAGGGCGTCTGGGTGGCCGGCACCACGCTGATGATCTCGGGGCACCGTGTGCCGCACCTGCGCAACGCCGAGCACGAGGCCGATCGGGTCACCAGGCTGCTCCGAGAACGGATGCCACGCCTCGCCGCCGCGCAGCCCGTCATCGCGCTCGTCGACCCGAAGTCCCTGACCATCAAGAAGACGCCCGAACGGGTGAAGGTCATCACCGCCGCCGGTCTGCGGCGGTGGCTCCTCGCCCAGCCCCTGGTGTTCGGTGCGGCCGAACTGGCCGAGGTCGCCGCGATCATCGACGACCCGGCCACCTGGCCGACCCCCGTCTTCCCGCCGACGGAGCAGCCGCTGGCCGCGTTCCGGGCCCTCGACGCCGAGGTGCGCCAGGCGCACGCGCGCAGCACACTGTGGAAGCTGAGCGGCATCGGCGCCTCGGCCGCCGCCGCGCTGATGGTGGTTCCGCCGCTGCTGACCGTGCTGATCAACGCCTACCTCGGCGGGGTCGACACCCCCTGACGAGTCGGCCGGGGTGCCGGGTCCGGCGTCGAACGAATTCGACGGAGATTTTCGTGCTGGAGCCGGTTTTGGGCGCTTTTTCGGGGCTATAAGGCACTTTTTGGAAAAATCTCCGTCGAATTCGTTCGGGCCGTAGAGGCCGCCGGGCCGCAGGCCGACAGCGGTGAGTCACTGCCCCGTGCCCCTCCCTGCCCCTCGAACGAGGCGGCGACGGAGACAGCGTTTCGCCCGTAGGCTCATTCCGGGGGCGTGAGCCTCGGCGGGGCCCGGAAACGGGCGTGCCAGAGCCGGACTTCACGGACTGCACCACTGCACGATCGCACGGGGGAAACGCTTGAAACTGACGTCCGCACAACTGGACCGCGCCGCCGGCGTACTGCTGGGCATGGCCTGCGGTGATGCCCTCGGCGCCGGCTACGAGTTTGACCCGCCGCTCGCGAGCGACGCCTCGGTCACGATGAAGGGCGGCGGCGGGTTCGATTGGGCCCCCGGCGAGTGGACCGACGACACCTCCATGGCCGTGCCGATCGTGAACGCGATCGCGGCCGGCCACGACCTCCGCGACGAGGCCGTGCTCGACGAGATCGTGGCTGCCTGGGCCCTGTGGGCCCGCACGGCACCCGACGTGGGCAACCAACTGCGCGCGGTGCTGTCTCGAACCGAGCCCACGGCATCCGCGGTGCGTGTCGTCGCCCGCGCCCACCACGACCGGCACGGCCGCAGCGGCGGCAACGGTTCGCTCATGCGCACGGCTCCGGTCGCGCTCGCCTACCTCGACGACCCGGTGGCACTCGCCGCCGTCGCCCGCGCGATCAGCACCCTCACCCACTTCGAAACGGATGCCGGCGACGCCTGCGTGCTCTGGTGCCTGGCCATCCGGCACGCGGTGCTTGAAGGCACCCTCGACGTCCGGGTGGGCTTGGACGCCCTGCCCGCCGACCGTCGCGCGCTCTGGGAGGCGCGCTTCGTCGTGGCCGAGGCCGGCGTTCCGTCGGACTTCAGCCGGAACGGCTGGGTCGTGGAGGCTCTGCAGGCGGCCTGGTCGGCGATCGTCCAGCCGCGGAGCGCGTCCGGCGGTGCGTCCGCCGCGGGCACCGTCTCCGCCACCCCCGCCGGGCACCTGCAGGACGCCCTCGAGATCGCCGTGCGCGGCGGCCGCGACACCGATACGGTCGCCGCGATCGCGGGCGGGTTGCTCGGGGCGCGCTACGGTGCGTCCGCGGTCCCCGCCGCCTGGCGCCGTATCGTGCACGGTTGGCCGGACGGCCTGCGCGCCGACGAGCTCG
>NZ_SOGK01000128.1:0-11667 GCF_004564305.1 Cryobacterium sp. TMT3-29-2 | reverse complement strand
GGCAGCCGGACGGGAGCGTCCTGGTAGTCCCCGCCTACGCGTTCACGGATGCCGAAGGCGGCACCTGGTCGGTTCTCGCCGTCGAGGAATCGATGCTCGACTTCCGGGCGTCTCGTCCATGACGGCCGAGTGGTGAAGAACGTGTGGAACCTGTAAGTACCGAAGAATCGCGGGTGTCACGGCAGGGCCCATCGGTGCAGTGAGGGAGACTCTCGCGCCGACCCGGTGGACGGCGGCGACGACCGGGTGGTTATAGAACGCTCTGTCGGCGCGGAGGCGCACCAGCCCGGACGCGGTCGCTGACCGCAACCGCCGGACGGTGGCGAGGGTGTCGCCGACAATTTGCCGGCGCCGCGCGGGGATCGGCCCGCGCCCTTGCGGAGGAGGGCTGTCTGGGCGAGCCCCTGAGTCGGTCAGATATCGGCGCTGTCCACGCGTGATTCCGATTTGGCGCGGACGTGCACACCTTCGCCTTGCCGGCCGAACAGGCTGAGCACTTCGGCGCCTTTCCCGTCTGCGCTACCGAACCAGTGGGGAAGACGGGTGTCGAATTCGGCAGCCTCACCGGCGCTGAGTACCAGGTTGTGGTCTCCGAGGATGAGCCTCATCTTCCCGGCGAGTACATAGAGCCACTCATATCCTTCGTGGGTCCGAGGCTCCGGCTTGGTTTGGGTGGCGGGAATGAGAATTTTCCACGCCTGCACACCACCAGGCTGCGGAGTAAGCGGGATTACGGTGCGACCATTGACTCGCCGCGGCTTCAGGCGCACGCGGGGATCGCCTACCTCGGGGGCACCGACCAGTTCGTCGAGCGGGACCCGGTATGCCTGGGCGAGTGGGAGCAGTAGTTCCAAACTCGGCCGGCGTTGGCCAGTCTCCAATCTGGACAATGTGCTCGTGGAGATCCCCGTCGTGCCCGACAATTCGGCGAGTGTGATGCCACGCTGGGAGCGCATTCGTTTGAGTCGGGGTCCGACTGCATCGAGCGCAGCGGCAATGATTGTGTTTTCTTCCATGCCCCCATTCCATCGCTCTATCCCGGAATTAGCAATAAACTTTGCGTAACGGGTAGCAACCGGTCACGCTCATCACATGAGTAATTACGACGTGCTAGTGATCGGCGGTGGTGCGGCCGGCCTGACAGCTGCGGTGGTTCTGCTTCGTGCCGGACGCACAGTGGCAGTGGTGGATGCCGGCGCACCGCGCAATGCGCCCGCAGCCGCGATGCACGGCTACTTGTCCAGAGACAGCATGCCACCGCGAGACTTGATCGCAGCTGGTCAGACGGAAGTCGCCGGCTACGGAGGCACCATCATCTACGGCACCGTCGTGGACGTTCAACCAGGCTTTCGCGCGCTCCTCGCAACTGCCACGGAGGTTGGTGCCCGCAAGATCCTTATTGCTACTGGTCTCCGCGACGAGATACCAAACATTCCGGGCGTCCGTGAACGGTGGGGGCAGGACCTGCTGCACTGCCCGTACTGCCACGGGTATGAGGTTCGCGACCAGCCGCTCGGCGTGCTCGGCGGCGACTCAGAAGCGGTTCAGCATGCGCTTCTCGTACGCCAGTGGTCATCAGATGTCACGTTGTTCACGAACGGCACGTCCCCGACACCCGAGCAGCGAGAGGTGCTGGCAGCCCGCGGCGTCGTCATCATGGAAGAAGTAGTCGCTCGACTGGTCGTATTCGACGACAGACTGCATGGTGTTGAGCTGGTCGACGGTGCCCTCATCCCACGCTCCGCCGTGTTCGTACGTCCCCGGTTCGTTCCAAACTCAGACCTTTTGACGGCGCTCGGCTGCGACACGGATGACAACGGGTGGGTCACCCACGCCGCGACAGGTCGCACGTCGGTCGCCGGTGTCTGGGTCGCCGGCAATGTTGCCGATCCACGGGCCCAGGTCATCACCGCCGCCGGTCAGGGATCCACCGCTGCGATCGCTATCAACGCGGAGCTGGTCGAAGAAGACATCGCCTTCGCGCTGGCCACTCACCGAGCCGCAAACCCCGATTCGTCAGGTCAGTGAACAGCTCGGCACCCGCCGGGCCGGTCCAAAGTCCTCTCACCCCTTCCCTCAGTTACGACTGGCACCCATACCCCCAGCTCACCCTGCCCACAGAACTTCAGCTGGGCCGATGGCATGGAAAGCACCACAACGGGCTCATTAGCCGTTCTCAATCTCACCCAATCACCTGATATAAGGAGCAACCAAATGTCTGCGACACCCACCGAACCCCGCACTATCCCCGTCGGGCCCCCGACAAAGCACCAGCTCGCGCTGATGATCTGGCTGGCAGTTTTTCCCACACTGACCGTCTTGAACCTCCTGCTCGGTTCCATCCTCAGCGATTTTCCGATGCTGCTCCGCACCTTCATCCTCGCTACGATCGCGGTTCCCATCGTCATCTACGGCATCATGCCGCACCTCCACCGAGCCCGTCGGGCCCTGTTGGTCCGCCGCCACACCAACTAAGCCCTCCCGGCCCCTCGGATTCTCGGTAGGGAGAGTTAGGGAGAATTAGGCCGAGTGTTTCCTGGGTCGCCCACGCTATTTCGGGACCCGACAGAGTCGGCAGCCTCCGGAATGCAGATGATGGCATCATCCTCTCGAGAGAAAATATTCATGACGTTCGTGCCCGCCATTCGCACGGTGTTCCGAGTTCTGGTGGGGGGCGCTCTTTCGCGGCCTCGTTGATGCCGGTTTGGATGCATTCAGCAGCCCATTCGCCGACGGCACCACCACCTTGGATGCACTGTTATTCCTCGGTGTTTTGCTTCCCACCCTCGCCGTAACTGTCCGTCGCCTTTGCAACGCCGAAAACAGCTGGCGTCATGTCTTATGGATACTGCCGCCCCTCGCGGGGAGCGTACTCGTCGCGGTGCTCTGCGCACAGCCGCCGAAGCAACGCCTACCCCTGCTGTCGCCGGCTACCGTCGCTAACCGCTAAGTGAGCGCTGCCTTCAAGGTGGTCAATCGGGGCGCTTGTCGAGGCACCGGACCGCCGAGACGGCCCATTCACCCAACCGCGCCCTCAGAACGAGCATAAATAGTGCAACATAGGCTCTCCTGCTGCATCTGTGGGTGTTTCGGAGTGCCTGAACGGCCGCACGCCGCTTCCTGTTTAGGTTTCTGACTGTCTAGGAAAGAAACTCAAGGGCAGGAAAACGGCATGCGGTCTCTAACAATATGGCGGACTTTGCTTGGTGTCGACAAGACAGTGGTCGAGGCCGTTGATCTCGACATCGCGACGGTCGTTTTTGTCGCTTCGGTTCGGCTGACCAGGTCGATGCGGAACCGGTGTGGGAGCTGCCAGAAACGCACCCTCGCTACGACGAGGGGTCGGGCCGCCGCCGGTGGCGGGGCTTAGATTTCGGCTCGATCCGGGTCTTTTTGGAAGCGGATGCCCCGCGGGTGTCGTGCCGGGATCATGGTGTGATCGTGGCTGCGGCCCCGTGGGCCCGGCATCAGGCCGGCCACACCCGCCACTTCGATTCACATGTCGCGTGGCTGGCGACGAAAACCTCGAAGACCGCGGCAACCCAGTTGATGCGGATCGCATGGCGCACGGTCGGGGCGATCATCACTCGCGTTTGGGCCGAGACGGAAAAGCTCCATGATCCCTTCGCCGGGCTCACCCGGATCGGGATCGATGAGGTCTCCTTCAAACGCGGCCGGAAGTTCTTGACCGAGGTCGTTGACCACGACTCGGGCCGTCTGGTCTGGGCCGCTCCGGGCCAGGACAAAGCCACCCTGGCCACCTTCTTCGATGCCCTCGGCGAGGAACGATCCGCCCTGATCACGCATGTTTCCGCGGATGGGGCCGCCCGGATCGCGTCAGTCGTCGCGGCGCGCTGCCCGAACGCGGTCCGCTGCGCGGACCCATTCCACGTCGTTAAATGCGCCACGGAAGCCCTCGACGAAGTCCGCAAGGCCGCTTGGACCGAGGCCCGGAAACAGGCCCGCTTGAACGAGTCCCGCACGGTTGGCCGGCCCGCGCACTACGCCCCGCCCCGGCCCCACAGCGAGCACGCGAAGTTAATGATGAACTCCCGCTACGCGCTCTGGAAAAACCCGGAAAACCTCACCGAGAGACAACAGATCAAGCTGGCCTGGGTCGTTCACACCAACCCGGCCCTGGGCCGGGCCTACTACCTCAAAGAAGGCCTCCGCCTAATCTTCAAGCCGCCCCACGACGAAACCGCCGAGGCCCTGAACAAGTGGATCGGATGGGCCCGCCGCTGCCGGATTCCGTCGTTCGTGCAACTGCAACGCTCCATCGTCAAGCACCGCACCACGATCCTCGCCGCGATCGAGAACGGCCTCTCCAACGGCCGGATCGAATCCGTCAACACCAAGACCCGACTCATCACCCGAATCGCCTTCGGCTTCAGCTTCGGCTTCGGCTTCGGCTTCGGCTTCGGCTTCGGCTTCGGCTTCGGCTTCGGCTTCGGCTTCGGCTTCGGCTTTAAATCATCCGACGCCCTCATCGCACTAGCCATGCTCAGCCTCGGCGGCCACAAACCACTCCTCCCCGGCCGGGTTTAACCCACGGTTATGACAGGAGAGCCAGAATCTCCGTCGAATTGGTTGATGACCGGGCTCGGGGCTGCGCGCCGGAACCTCTGCAGGACAAGGTGACGGGTCTCGACGGGCTCGACCACCGGCGGGCGGCCTCCGGAGGACAGGGTCACCGGGTCGCCGCGTGTCGACGGGCTCGACCACCGGGGCTCGATTCAGGGGCGGCCGGTGAACTCGTCCATAGAGCCGTAGACGCCGAAGACGCGGCCGGCCACCACGTCCCAGAGGGGCAGAGGCAGCACTCCGCGGACCACCTTTGAGAGCTCGACCGTCCACGGCATGGTGAGCATGGGCTTGCCCGCGAGCATCGCCCGCCAAACCCGCTCGACCACATATTCCGGCGTCATCACGGGCGTCAGCAGCGGACCGCGGGCACCCTCGAACATCCCGGTCGAGATGTAGCTGGGGCAGACGGTCGTGACCTTGACGTGCCCGAACCGTTGTTGCTTGAGCTCCAGACGCAGCGAGTCACCCCACCCGATCAGGGCCGCCTTCGACGCCGCATAGACGCTCATCCGGGGGTTCGAGAGCATCCCGGCCGCCGACGCGATGTTCACGATGCGCGACGCACGACCGCGATTCGCCATCATCGCCGGCAGGAACTCTCGGGCGATGTACATCGGCGCGAGCGCGTTGATCTGCATGGTCGGCCGCGTGTCCGCGCCGTTGTCGTGCTCCCAGAAGAAGGCTCCGCGCACGACGCCGGCGTTGTTGATCACGATGTCCGGGTCGCCGACCTCCGTGCGCACCCGCTGGGCGGTCTGAGCGATCGCGCCGAGGTCGGCGATGTCCACGACATACGGGACAACGAGCGTGCCCTCGCCGGCCAGATCGCCGAGGATGCCGGCCACACGGGTCAGCGCCCCGGCGTCCCGGTCCCAGAGAATCACGGCCTGCGCGCCCTCGGCGACGGCCCGCTCGGCATAGAGACGGCCCATGCCGCTGGCGGCACCGGTAATGAGTACGAGGGCTCCGGAAACGGTTCGAGTCATGGCCCCATCATCCCAAGAAGAAGCGCCGCGTGTTACGTCGGGTTGCGGCCGGCCCAGCAGCATCCGTCTGCCCTCGGCTAACGTCAAGCAACTCTTCCCCGCCACCGACCGAAAGCCGCCCATGCCGCACCTCGCCGAACCACACGGGACGTCCGCCGATCCGGCGTCCGGGCGCGGCGGGGCGGCCAGAACCACGACCACGACCGGAAACTCGGCCTTCACAGTCGAGTTCGAGGCGATCGGCCGCACGTTCGCCCCCACCGCGACCCGCGGGCCCACCGCGTCGCCACCGGTGCTGCGCGACGTCTCGCTCACTGTGCGCCCCGGCGAGGTGCTGGCGATCCTGGGCACGAGCGGATGCGGCAAGTCCACTCTGCTTCGCATCGCAGGCGGCCTCGATTCCCCGACCACCGGCCAGGTGAGCATCGACGGCTCGCCGGTCGCCGGCATCGACCCGCGCTGCGCGGTCGGATTTCAGGAGCCGCGCCTGCTGCCCTGGCGCACCGTCACCGAGAACGTCGCATTGGGACTGCCCCGCGGCACCCCGAGGGCCGCCGGCCGCGCCCGCGTCGCCGAACTGATCGAGTTGGTCGGTCTGTCCACCTTCGCCGGCCACCGCCCCCAGGCCATCTCCGGCGGGATGGCGCAGCGCGCCTCCCTCGCCCGGGCTCTGGCTCGCAATCCGGGCGTGCTGCTGCTGGACGAACCGTTCGGCGCCCTCGACGCACTCACCCGCCTCAAAATGCAGGACCTCCTGCTCGACGTGCACGCCCAGGCGCCCACAACGGTCCTCCTGGTCACGCACGACGTCGACGAGGCGCTACAGCTGGCCGACCGGATCATCCTGCTCGGCCGGCCCGACAACGACACCCGCGACGGCGCGACCATCGTGCAGGAGCTCACCGTTCCCGGGGCCCGCCCCCGCGACCGCGGCTCGGCGGAACTCGCCGAACTGCGCGGACGACTTCTCGCCGGGCTCGGCATCGACCGTCACGGCGAGGCACGCGGGCTCGCCGCGACCTCCACCATCCCGGCCTTCCCCTACTGACTTCCCTGCCTCACCACTTTCCCCACACGTCACCATCGCACTGCTTCACGATCCCACTGCTTCACCACCGCTTTCCCACACCGGGGGCAGCATCCGCAGCCCGACCAACTGAGAGAACCCGATGACACAGCACCGCTCCACCGCACGAATCGCGCTCCTTGCCGTCGCAACGGCCGCCGCCCTGCTGCTCACCGGCTGCGTCGCGGGTGAGACTGCGCCGGCCGCCGAGCCGGCCGAAGCCGCCGAAGCGGGTGAGGCCACCGTCACCACCGGCGGCACCCTGAACATCGACTTCGCCACCTACAACCCGCTCAGCCTGGTGATCAAGGACCAGGGCTGGCTCGAGGATGCCCTCAGCGACCAGGACATCGCCGTGAACTGGGTGCAGTCAGCCGGCTCCAACAAGGCCAACGAGGCCCTGCGCGCCAATGCCATCGACGTGGGTTCCACCGCCGGCTCGGCCGCTCTGTTGTTCCGCTCGAACGGCTCGCCGATCCAGGTCATCGATATCTTCTCGCAGCCCGAGTGGGCGGCCCTCGTCGTTCCCGGCGACTCCGCGATCACCGACGTCGCGGACCTGAAGGGCAAGCAGATTGCCGCCACCAAGGGCACCGACCCCTACTTCTTCCTGCTCCAGGCACTGGAGGAGGCCGGACTCACCCTCGACGACGTGACCGTGCAGAACCTACAGCACGCCGACGGCTGGGCTGCCCTCCAGAACGGCTCGGTCGACGCCTGGGCCGGACTCGACCCGATCATGGCCGGTGCCGAGGCCGCCGGTGCGGAACTGCTCTACCGCAACGTCGCCTTCAACAGCTACGGCTTCCTCAACGCCACCGAAAGCTTCGTGACCGAAAAACCCGATGTGGCCCAGACCGTCGTCGACGTCTACGAGCACGCCCGCGCCTGGGCGCTGGAGAACCCCGACCAGACGGCCGAGATCCTGGCCGGCGTCTCGGGCCTCGACCTCGCCGTTGCCACCACGGTGATCACCGATCGCTCCAACCTCGACGTGGACAACGTGCCCGGCAAGGCCCAGCTCTCGGTGCTGAAGAAGATCGGCCCGACCTTCGTCGCCGCCGGTGACGTCGCGGCGCAGAGCCAGATCGACGACGCCCTCGACACGATCATCAACGACAGCTTCGCCACGAAGGCCGACCCGTCGGTCGTGAAGTAGCGGCCCTAGCCCGGTAACCACCGCACCACCGTCCGGGGCGGGCAACCGCCCCGGACACCCGCGCCGCCAGCACACCCGCGCCGCCAGCACACCAGCACCACCCACCGAGAGGACGCGACCATGACCGAGACCGTGCCCCGCACGCTGCCGCCCACGTCGGCCCGGACCGTGACCGATGCCACCGCAACGGCATCCGCACGCACCGCGCACTCCCCCCGCCGGTCGCTCACCTCGCGCGGCTCGGTCACCCTCATCGGCGGCGCGATCCTGCCGGTCCTGATCCTTGCGGCCTGGCAGCTCACCACCGCGCTCGGCGTGTTCACGATCGCCCAGCTTCCCTCCCCCGCCATGGTCTGGCAGGCCGGCCTCGACCTGTTCGCGAGTGGTCTGCTCGGCCAGTACGCGGCGATCTCCACCCAGCGCGTGCTCATCGGTTTCGCCGTCGGCGCCGCCCTCGGCATCGCCCTCGGAGCCCTGGTGGGGCTGTCCCGGACCGCCGACATCATGTTCGCCCCGACCCTCGGCGCCATTCGCGCGGTGCCGTCGCTCGCCTGGGTTCCCCTGCTCATCCTCTGGCTGAAGATCGGCGAGGAGTCCAAGCTCACCCTGATCGCCATTGGCGCCTTCTTCCCGGTCTACACGACCGTGTCGGCGGCGCTGCGGCATGTCGACCGCCAGCTCGTAGAGGCAGGACGGGCGTTCGGCCTGCGCGGGGTGCGCCTGTTCGCATCCGTGCAGCTGCCGGCCGTGATCCCCGCCGTGGTCTCCGGGCTGCGGCTGGCCCTGGCCCAGGCCTGGCTCTTCCTCGTCGCCGCCGAGCTGATCGCCTCCTCGATGGGTCTGGGTTTCCTGTTAATCGACTCGCAGAACAACGGCCGCATCGACCGCATCCTGCTGGCGATCATTCTGCTCGCCATCCTCGGCAAGCTGACGGATGCCGCCGTTGGCCTCTTCGAGCGCTGGGCGAACCGTAAATGGGCGTGACGCCGGTGACGGCCGCATCGACGCCACCGACCGGGGCCCCGCACTCGATCGATCCCGCGAGCGCCATCATCCGTGGTCTCCTGACCGAGACCCGACGCTACCCGGCCCCGGCCGCCTTCGCGGCGCAGGCGAACGTGGACGCCACCTGGTGGGACCGGGCCGCCGCAGATCCGATCGCGTTCTGGGCCGAGCAGGCGCACCGCCTCGACTGGGCCGAGCCGTGGCACACCGACCACACCTGGCAGCCGGCGGCAACGGATACCGACGGCGTGCTGTCCGTGCCCCGCGCCGAGTGGTTCGCGGGCGGAAAGCTCAACGTAGCCGTCAACTGCGTCGACCGGCACGTGGCCGCCGGCAAAGGCACCAAGGTCGCGTTCCACTTCGAGGGCGAGCCCGGCGACCGCCGCACCATCACCTACGCCGAACTCGGCCGCGAGGTGAACCGGGCCGCCAACGCGCTCACCGACCTCGGCATCGTGCCGGGCGACCGGGTCGTGCTCTACCTGCCGGTGATCCCCGAAACCATCATCATCACCCTCGCCATCGCGCGCCTGGGCGCCGTGCACTCGCTGGTCTTCGGCGGATTCTCGGCCGAGGCCCTGCGGTTCCGGGTGGAGGACACCGGCGCGAAGCTGCTCGTGACCACCGACGGCCAGTTCCGCCGGGGCCGGGCCGTTCGGGTCAAGGACGCGGCCGACGCGGCCGTCGCGGGCGTGGACTCGATCGAGCACGTGCTCGTGGTGCGCCGCACCGGCGACCTGACCCCCGACATCCCCTTCACGCCGGGCCGGGATGTCTGGTGGCACGAAGCAGTGGACCTCGCCTCCCCCGTGCACGAACCCGTGTTCTTCGACGCGGAGACCCCGCTGTTCATCATCTACACCTCGGGCACGACGGGCACCCCGAAGGGGCTCGTGCACACCAGCGGCGGGTACCTGACCCACGCGTCCTGGAGCCATTGGGCCGTCTTCGACGCCAAGGACGACGACGTGCACTGGTGCACCGCCGACCTGGCCTGGGTCACCGCGCACAGCTACGTGCACTACGGGCCGCTCTCCAACGGCACCACCTCGGTGATCTACGAGGGCACACCGAACACCCCGCATCCGGGCCGGCACTTCGAGATCATCGAGCGCTACGGTGTGACCACCTATTACACGGCGCCGACGCTCATTCGCACGTTCATGACCTGGTTCCCGGAGGGGCTGCCGAGCGAGTTCGACCTGTCCAGCATCCGCCTGCTCGGGTCAGTCGGCGAGGCCATCAACCCGGAGGCGTGGGTGTGGTTCCGCGAGAACGTCGGCGCCGGCAGTGCCCCGATCGTCGACACCTGGTGGCAGTCGGAGACGGGCGCCGCCGTGATGGCGCCGCTGCCGGGCGTCAGCACGCTCAAGCCCGGTTCGGCCCTGCGCGCCCTGCCCGGCCTGACGACGCACGTCGTCGACGACCACGGCCGGCCGGTGCCGTTCGGCTCCGGTGGCTACCTGGTGATCGAGGGAACCTGGCCCGGCATGGCTCGCACGGTCTGGGGCAACCCCGAGCGGTACCGCGATTCCTACTGGGCGCGGTTCGCCGAGCAGGGTTTCTTCTTCTCCGGCGACGGCGCGAAATACGACGACGACGGTGACATCTGGCTGCTCGGCCGGGTCGATGACGTGATCAACGTGTCCGGGCACCGCCTGTCGACGATCGAGATCGAGTCGGCGCTGGTGGCGCATCCGCTGGTCGGCGAGGCCGGCGTGGTCGGCGTGACGGATGCGACGACCGGGGAGGCCATCGCTGCTTTCGTGATCCCGGCGACGGCACCGCTCCGCTCCGGCAGCTCGGGAACGCGCGGCGGCCCCGGCAACCCGAACGACCCGGACGACTTGGCGGTCTGGCTGGGCGCACGAGGCACCCTCGAACCGCTGCTGCGGGCCCATGTCACGCAGGCCATCGGGGTCATCGCGAGGCCGCGGGAGGTGTTCGTCGTGCCTGACCTGCCCAAGACCCGCTCGGGCAAGATCATGCGCCGCCTGCTCGGTGACATCACGGCCGGCCGGCCGCTCGGGGACGTGACCTCACTGCAGGACGACACGGTTCCGAGCCGCATCGCCGCGATCGTGGCGGCGACGCGACAGCGCTGAGCCCTGTCCGGAGCAGGTTTCGCGCCGATTTGCCCCGGTTCCGGCGTTATTCCAGCCCCTACCCAGCGATGGGTGGAATCGTAGAGAACAACGCCCCGTCCCACCCGAGCCAAGGAGCACACCATGGGATTCTTCGACCGCCTTTTCGGCACCGAGCCCCAGCGGCCCCAGCAGCAGCGCCGCGCGGCCGCACCGGAGCGCACCGACGACGAGATCGCCGTCGAGCGCTACCAGTACCTGCTGCGCACGGCCCCGCCCGAGACGATCGAGCAGGTGCACGCGGAGGCCTTCAGCAAGCTGACCGATGAGCAGCGCGACCTGCTGTTCCGGCAGCTGAGCGAGAACGCCGAGGCCGGCGAGCGCCCAGCGAACGCCGAACCGGCGACGTTGGCCCAGGCGGCCACCCGGGCGGAACTGCGCCAGCCCGGCACCCTCACGCGCGCCTTCGGTAACCAGGGCGGTCAGGGGCAGGGTCAGGGGCAGGGTCAGGGCGGGCAGGGCGGACCGAGCTTCGGCAGCATGATGGGCAGCTCGCTGCTCGGCACCGTGGCCGGCTACGTCATCGCGTCGACGCTGATGAGCGCCTTCCTGCCCATGGATGGCGGCTCTGCGGATGCCTCGGGCACTGATTCCGGTGGCGACGCGGGTTCCGGCGGCGACGCGGGTTCCGGCGGCGACGCGGGTTCCGGCGGCGACGCGGGTTCCGGCGGCGACGCGGGTTCCGGCGGCGACGCGGGTTCCGGCGGCGGCGGCGACTTC
>NZ_SOGK01000125.1:0-11539 GCF_004564305.1 Cryobacterium sp. TMT3-29-2 | reverse complement strand
TTGTGAGTTGCTTTAGTCGGTACTCACTGACCATCCCACGGTGGCTCTTTACGTTGACGAAGCAACACTCAAGAGCGGGAAACCACACCACTCACAGGGACGTGACCCTTGGAGCTGGGGCAACTTGGGCGACTCTACTCAGGATTGAACAATTCGATAGCGACCGAAATCGCAACTGCCTACGCGGCACCATCTAAGAAAGATATGAGCAGCTGGATTTCAAGCTTGAACTACGTCCGGAACGTCTCAGCGCACCATGCACGCCTCTTCAACCGCAAACTCGTCAGCGCACCCGCACGCCCCACCCACACACAGGTTCCTCTTCTCGGTCATCTCAAGGAGGCAACGGCAGCGAAGCAGGTGTTTGGCCTGTACAACGCCCTCGCGGTAATGGCTTACCTATTGCGTTCGATTGACCCGGATAGCGGATGGCCCGCCCGCGTAGTCGAGCTCATTCAGGCCTTCCCCGATTCTGATTATCTGACTGCGGAGTCAATGGGCGTGCCCCCAGGCTGGTCGCAACTCGCGCTCTGGTCCTCGGAATAGTCGGCTCACGTTCATTCCCAGTCGGCGCTCCCCGAGGCTTGTGTCACCAGTGACCGCGCAGGGCAACCTACTGAGCGCACCCGACCGAGCCCTCATCAGCTCACCAAACACAGGCGCCAACGTGTTGATCGTCATAACCGCTGAGAAGACGTAGTCAACTCGGCGGTGGATTCGCCCTTCAGGGTTCCTCGGCTGGCCTGGCGAGTAGCGCAGGCTCTCCTGCAGTTTTGATTCCGTCCCGTGGTGATCGGCCCCTCAGTGCAGCAATTGAAATCCGTGTCGTGGGGATAAAGTGGGGCCACCGATGATCGCCTGGTTTCACGCCCACGTGTGAACGGTCGAGGGCGTGGGAGGCAACCAATGGGCAACTTCCTCAGCACGTTTCTTTCGGATTTCGCGGAACTTCCGGAGCTGGCCGATCGTTTTCGTTCGTCCGGGCCGGTGCCTCTTTCGTCGCCATTGCCTGTCGGGGATCTTGCCGCAGACAGCATCGCGGCGACCAAGCTCATGGCCTCGCTGCTGCACCTTGTCCGTATGAGAATGCGGGATCCGAAAGCGAGCGATGTTCCGCAGGTGAACATTGCGCCGCAACTGGTCGCCGGCGCCTACCGGAGCGACCAACTGTTCCGGTTGAACGGGAACCCTGCGCCGGCGTGGGCTCCCCTGTCCGGATTCTTTGCCTCGAGCGACGGCTGGGTTCGCACTCACGCCAACTACCCCCACCACGAAGCGGCTTTACGCTCACTTCTGAGATTGGACGGTCCCGCCACCGCCGAGACTGTCGCTCACGCGATTTCGCGCCGCAGTGCCCTCGATTTGGAGGATGAAGCCGCAGACTCTGGCGCCGTCATGAGCGCGGTTCGCAGCCCGAGCAGTTGGAGAGGGCATCCTCAAGCGCAAACCCTCGAAACGGAACCCTTCATCAGCCTGGTGCAGCAGGGCGGAGAGTCAGCCCTCCACAGCCTGGGGTCGGCCGACAGCTACGCACCGCTGGAGGGCGTTCGGGTGCTCGATTTGACCCGGGTCATAGCCGGGCCGGTGGCCACTCGCAGTCTCGCGTTCTTCGGGGCAGATGTTTTGCGCATCGACAGCCCTGGCATGCCGGAACTCCCCTGGCAGCACCTCGATACCGGGCAAGGGAAGCGTTCCGCGCTCCTTGACCTCGGCTACAAACCAGATCGAGACCGCCTCGACCAGCTGCTGACGGATGCCGACGCTGTTGTCATGGGATACAGGCCGAACAGCCTCGACCGGTTTGGCCTGTCGCCGGTCGAACTCCACAGCCGCCATCCAGGGCTCGTTATCGGCCGGGTGAGCGCGTGGGGGCAAAGCGGACCTTGGGCCGAGCGCCGCGGATTCGACAGTATCGTCCAGGCAGCCATCGGCATCGCCCAGATCCACGCTGACGGCACCGGGAGACCAGGTGCTTTGCCTGCCCAAGCTCTGGATCACTCCGCCGGGTACCTTCTTGCCGCCGGGATCATGTCCGCACTCCGACGTCGACACCTCGAAGGGCACGGGTGGACCGTCGACATTTCACTGGCCCGGGTCGCTCAAGAACTACTCGCTCAGCCTCATTCCGCGCCAGCCGAAGCCGGCCCATGCGAGATCCAGACCGTGAAAGCGGAAACGTCAGAAGGAACCGTCACCTGTGCCGCACCCGCGATCAGCATTACCGGCGGTCCGAATCGCTACCGGTGGATCGGCCGCCCGTGGGGAGCAGACCAGCCGGAATGGGCAGAGCCACGATCCGCCAGCTTCCAACGATAACTACCAGACCGGGAGGTGCGCCATCGGCCGGTGCAGCATGGCGAAAGCCGCCCGCAGGAGGTTCCCGCCCGACGATATCTACGCCGGACTAACTCCCGATTTGGACGAGAGCGCGCAGGGGCGTGGGCCCGAAGTCGTGCCCTTCGATGAAGCCGATGGACTCGGAGAAGGCGCGTTGGCCTGGTCCATCGTCGGTGAGGAGCACCTTCTGTCGCACACGGACGTATCGCTCCAGGACTCGCTCCACCAAGGCCCTCCCGATCCCGGATCGCTGTTGATCGGAGCTCACAAGAATGTCCTGGAGATAACAAATGGACACGTCATCGGAGATAGCTCGGGCCAACCCCACCAACGTCCCGCTCGAGTTCCTGGCCGACACGACGTAGGACGACTGCTCCACAGCGCGCAGGAGAGAATCCGGGTCCCTCGCGTAGGCGGACCACCCCACGTTTGCATAGAGACCAACGCGGTCAGTTCCGACGAATTGCTTTGACTCGGAAAACGCGAAGGGAGGCATGGGCACATGCTGCCATACGTCGGTACGCTCTCTCGGAGAGCGCTTCGTTTACGGTTCCCGACTGCCACTCCCCCGAAATTTTGGAACCTCGGCGAATTGGTGCGCATCCATGGAGGTCCGTCGTACGTTCCCGCGAAAGGACAGTGAATCCAGCCGCGGCGTGACGACGAGTGTTGCATGCGTCGAAGTCAGCGAAAGTGCCTGAAATACCGTTCCGGATCGTCCAGGAACGATCGCCAATTCCGAACCAGGTCGAGATCCTCCCAGACGCAGCGACGGTATCCCCATGGCCCGACCTCATAGATCTCCGCACCGGGTATTGACGCCAGAATCGGTGAATGAGTGGACAGGATCACCTGAGACCCACCGGCGGCAACAATGTCCCGGAGATCGCTGAGCAGAGCAAGCGATCCGGTGAACGAAAGCGCTGATTCCGGCTCATCAAGGATCCACAAGCCCGGGTAACGAGACCGGGCACCCACAAGGTCGAGGAACGACTCGCCATGCGAGCGCTCGTGGAACACGGGGTCGTTCCCGCCGGCGTTGTCCTCCAGATAGGTGAAGAACCCATGCATCGTTTCCGCGCGGAGAAAGAGCCGCCCCGGCCGGCGCCGAGACCACGGTTCAACCGCAGGTGGTCGGCGAGGGTGGACTCGGACCTGCGAGTGGTGTGTCTGGAGCCGGTCGATCCTCCTTCCGGTCCCATGCCGTAGGCACCTGCGATGGCCTCAACGAGAGTCGATTTGCCGACTCCGTTGTCGCCGACGAATACGGTTACTGGACTCAATTCGAGTCCATCATCGAGGAGCTGCGCGATCGGGGCCAGCGTCGCGGGCCACACATCCCGAGGCAGAAATGGCGCGTCGGGATCCTGGCTCACCGAGCGCAACGGAGGCTCGTTTCTCGACATGCGATCATTCTGCCTGAACCGCCACTGGAAACAGGTAGACCAACCGTTCAGGGTTGGGTTTGTGAGCCGACGTGCAGGTGTCTCAGTAGGGTGGGGTCATGGTCAACGCTGCACATATCTTCCCGGTCGTTCCTGCAGATTGATTGACACGCTCAACGCATGGGAACCCCTCGGGTATAACCAGGGCGCGCTTCGCGACGAGTACGTCGCCTTCGTCGGTGCCTCTCCGGGGTCTGCACTGGATCGCGACGGGAGTGCGGAGCACGTGACTGCGAGTTGTTTTGTCTTCACCCCCGATCTGGACCAGGTCCTGCTCTGCTTCCATAAGAAGGGTCGATTCTGGGTTCAGCTTGGCGGTCACGTCGAGGCAACGGACACATCAGTTGCCTCGGCAGCCCTCCGCGAAGCCCGTGAGGAAGGTGGCATCAACGACATCCGCCCTGTCGGCGCCATCCTCGATGTCGACCGGCACGCCCTGGGTGTCGGCTTTACACGGTGCAGCGTTCATTGGGACGTCGGCTTCGGCGCAATCGCGAGGACAGACCTAGCCCCGTCCACCAGCGGTGAGAGCGAGGATGTCGCTTGGTGGCCAGTAACAGAACTGCCCGACAACGTGCCTGTGAACTTTGGGCACCGCATACAAAGGATTCTTGACGAAATCAGACACCAAAGTGATGTCGACTAGCCCATACCCGCGGCGGTTAACTCTTCCCCTGGACTTCACCGTGCTCGGAGTCGCGCTCAAATCTCTGCGGCAAACATCGTCTACTGGCTGATCGGAAGAAACTGCTGCTACTCACCGAATAGACGATCGAGGGGACAGAAGAACATCTCCCGCTGAGGGTTCGGCCTCTGGTACGCGCGCTAAAGGCAATGATGACGAGCGTGGATCCTTCTTTGACGGTTGTCTCCGGCTAATCACCCTGTGTGGACGATTTCCCACAAATCTCCGAGAGTCACCGTGAGCTCCTCATCCCTCACGTAGTCGTCGCACAACGACTGAAACCTGCTGCGCTCAGCGTTACTCGCGCCGTGCTGATCAAGGTAGCGCTGCCGCAGCGGGCCATCAGTGACGCCGATGGGACGACGGTCCATCAACCTGCGCGGTGCGTGATCGTGGATAGTCAACTGCTCTTCGAGCTCCGGCCGCAGCGCCAGCGCGAGCTCAAGCTGACTCGTTGTCGCCGCCCAATGCCTGACTACGAATTCCCGAACCGCTACTTCGGGGTCATCGATCAGAGCCAGAAACACGTCAGCCGGCAACACAAATGGGTAGCCACCAAGCTGCCACCTGACAGAAACGTCGTCGGACCCCGCAGCCGCGCGAAGCACGTCATCAGGAAGTGGAACCGCCGGCACGAACGTCCTGCGGTATTCAGCATCTTGCGCCTCAATCAGCGCCAGCTCTACGTCATCATCGTCTGCCATTCGTCAATGTTGCCTCCTAACGTCCACTAGTACCAGCGCTGGGCGCATTCACCTGAAATGGGCTGCGACAGTGGCGGGACTTCTCGGTCCGGAGACGGATGCCATCAGTCGGGCGGACGTGCCGCTGAGGGTTCGCCGATCGGACACGAATGGTCCCGCGCCAACTTGCACTGTTTCAGTAGCACAATCTTGTGCTATCTTTACAGCACAATGCTCGCGATGCTCGCGAGGGATTCGATCTCCTGGGGGCCTAGATGAACATCCTTTTTCTCTTCGTGCACGCCGTTCAAGATCTGCTACCTCTGGAAGTGGCCATCACATTCGGCCTGGCCCTCTTCGCTCTGTCGTGGGTTCGTCCACGGCGGATGGTTTCACTCCCCCAGACCGGGCGGCGCACGGCAACTCTCACCTGGGCAGGAGTGGCGGGTTCATTGCTCGTGGTTGTCGTCGCGACGGCGGTTAGCGCGATTGCCGTGTCGACGTCTGACGTATCCGGGTATGACGGCTGGTGGCGTCGGCCGGCGCCGCTATTCGCGGCGACACTGGCCGTGGGTGCGGCGGCCGCAGCTCTTCGACGGATCCCCCTTCCCGCGCCGGGTGAGCGTTCAATTGTTCCGCGACGCCCGTGGTATGCGTTCGCGTCTCGTACGTTTCTCTGGATCTCCGGGATCACCGCGACGTTGCTCGCGCTGACTGCACTGTGGCAGATTGCGATCGCCCGGACCGCACCTGAAGACGGACCGTTCTTTGGAAACGTTCCCGACTACACCGACCTCCCGATCTACATGAGCTTCAACAGCGGGTACGGCTACCTGTCCGGGGCAGGATGGCCGAACCATCTCGCCACTCTCGTCGCGCTCGCACTGGCCTGCACCGTCTTTTTCGCCGTGCTGCACACGGACGCCAACCGGCCCGTGTTCGCCCGATCGACCGCCTCCAGCGTGCGCTCGGAACGAGAACTAACCGCTCGACTGTTCACGTTCATCCTGCTCGGTGGACTCATCACAACACTCGGAGCCGTGTGGATGCACACCGGTTCCTCCGGGCAAGCACTGGTCGGATTGGACGAGCAATGGGTCTCCGACAATCAGTCCTACCCGCGCATTCTCGTAGCCGGTGGCTACGACGCGATCGCCCGCCCCATGAACCTCCTGGGCTATGCACTCCAGGCTGGCGGAGTCGCGTTCCTACTCCGCCTTGCTGTCGACACCGCCCGCGCCGCACTCGCGACACGACGCTCACGCCTCGCAACACCGGAACATGAAATCTCGACCACCGGACCACGGCGATGACCGGGACCACGCCGAGCTCTGCGGATGAAATCGATGCGCTCTTCCGCGGAGCGATCCGCTCCGGACAACTCGGCGACGGCGAACGCCTGCCAACCGTCCGCCAAACCGCCAGAGATTTCTGCGTCGCACAAGCCACCGCCGCAAAGGCCTACAAGTCTTTGGAACGAGACGGCCTCATCGTCACCCGCACCGCCGCCGGCACCCGCGTGGCCCCCGGGGCATCCCGGGCGCCACAGTCAGTCATCGAGCACGCCCGCGCCCTCGCCGAAGCAAGCGAGGAGGAACTCATCACCCTCGGAGACACCATCGCAATCCTCCGCGCGGTCTGGCGAACAGACGCGACGCAGATGCCCACATGAGGGTCGACCTCTGGACATCAAGGGAAGGCGTGAAGCTGACTAATATTATCGGGTGGCCTTCTCAGCTTTCCACCGATACCTGGATCTGCTACAACTCCCGCAAAGCGTTTCGCAGACCATCACTCCGGAAGCACAAAGCAGTGACTACGAGTCGGGGATAGTGCTGCTCGAGTCCGGCCTGTGGCGACTCCGTACAGCTCGGATCACCCCCACCAAACCGGGTGCGTTCGTTGCCCTCTGGCGACGGCTGGACGATGGCGCCACTGCCCCATTCGGGGTTGATGACCGCGCCGTTGGCCTTCATGTGTTTGTGGAAGAGCTAGACCACTTCGGCGTATTCCAATTCACCGCGGCGCAACTGGCATCACTCGGGATCTCGCAAACGAGGCAGGCACCTGGCAAGCGGGGATTCCGGGTGTATCCATCTTGGTGCAAGGGATTGAACCGCCAAGCAGCTCGATCTCAAAAGGCGCAGTGTCTCGCGTTTCACGATCTCACCGCGCGCTGACTGCCGACCGTTCAGCATTGGTCCATGAAAAAGTCCGTTTTGACGGCTGCGCTTCCCCTCCCGTGGACAAAGCGGAATCGGAGTTTCCCGCTAGTCGAGACCTGCTGAGACGATTGACGTGTCGGTTCGGTGGGCGATGATCGCGGCGTGGGGTCGCTTGCCCGGATCGGTTCGAGTGTGCACCTCGTGAACCTTGAATCCTGCGGTCTCGAGCTGTGCGCTCATCTCGCCGAGAGGCCAGAAATACGCAGTGGTGACGGCGTGCGGAAACGGCACAACGGCGTCGCCCTCGAAGAAGCCGACGAGGAGACTGCCGCCAGGTGCAATGCATCGAGCGAACTCACGCAAGAATCCGTTGGATGGCCATTGTGCTTTGCCCGGCTCTACAGCTCATTCCGCTGGAAGGCAGCCGCCGCGAGCGCGAAAAGGGCCGCGGCGAGCAGCAAGGCGGTGCACACCGGCCAGAAGGCATCCACGGGTTCGCCGAGAGCCAGCGAGGTCGGAATGGTGGTGAGGCCCGCCGGGGACCACCTGCCCAGTGGTGTCCAGAGTGAGGCGATCGAGATGAGCGCGTACGCGCCCAGCCCGGCGCCCGCGGCCCCGGCGGCGGGGGCGATGAGCACCGACAGCAATGTCATCAGGGCAATGAACAGGATACCGAACGCGAGCCAGGCCAGTGCCGCGGACCAGAGTGCCGGGCCAGGGGCTTCCTCGAAGACAACGGCAGTCAGACCCCAGGTGACGGCGGTGCCGATGACGACGAGAACCGCGAGGAAGGCGGAGTGCACGGTCGCCTTGGCGAGGATGAATGAGCCACGCGACACGGGCTTGGTCAGCACGAGTATTGCGGTTCCGCTCCGCCGTTCCGAGGAGACGATGCTGCCGTAGACGATGATCAGTGCGAAGAGTGCTGTCTGGGAGAGGTTCTTGATCCAGCCGGTGTACGCGTCCACGTAGCTCGGGTCGGGGAGCGTGAAGTTCCCGAGCTGCTCGGAGGCCAGCGCGTGAATGATTTCCGGGGTGAAGCGGGCCATGATCGGTCCCGTCAGCGCGAAGAACAGCAGGATGCCCGGGAGCACCCAGACCCGCCAGGTGCGCACGATCTCGAGGATCTCCTTCTGCGCGAACGCCGCGAATCCGATCATTTCGTTCCCCCTCCGACCAGGCTGACGAAGACTTCTTCGAGCCCCATCTCCCCGGCTTCCATCCGGCGCAGCCCGGTGTTCCGCCCGGCGATGAGCGCCGGTATCGTGCGTCTGGCCGCGTCCATGTCGCTCACGGTGATCTCGATGACTCCGGTGGGTCCCACGGCGACGGATGCCGCCCACGGCTCTCGCGCGATGTCCTGCCCGAGCTGGCCCGCGGCATCCGTGACCTCGAGGATCACCTTGCGTTCGGCGTACCGGGACGTGAGCTCATCTATCGGTCCCTGGGCGACCACGCGGCCGTGGTCGAGAATGGCTACGGTGTCGCAGACGCGTTCAACGTCGGCGAGGATATGCGTCGAGAAGAATACGGTGGTGCGCCCGCGAAGGGAGGTGAGCATGTCGAGCACGTCCCGGCGTCCCATTGGGTCGAGCGCACTCGTGGGCTCGTCGAGCAGTAGCAGCTGGGGCGCGTTGATCAACGCTTGGGCCACGCCGAGGCGCTGCTTCATGCCGCGGGAGAAGCCGCCGATGGTGGTCCTCACGTCCGTCAGTCCGGCCAGGTCGAGCAGCATGTGGACGCGTTCATCCAGGGTGCGCCGATCGATCGCGAAGAGTCGGCCGACGAACCGCAAAAATTCTTCTGCTGTCATCCAATCGTAGAAGCCGGGCACGTCAGGCAAAAAACCGATCCGGGCGCGGATCGAGTCGTCCACCGCAGTGACGTTGTGCCCGAGGATTTGCACGACGCCGCTTGTCGACCGGGCGAGCCCGGTCAGCACTCGGAGCAGGGTCGTCTTGCCTGCCCCGTTCGGGCCGAGGAAACCGAAAATGGAGCCCTCTTCGACGACAAGGTCGACATTGTCCAGTGCGCGGTGCTGGGCGTAGGTCTTCGTCAGCCCGGTGACGCGAATCGCGGCAGTCATCGCGAACCGACGTCGGGGTGGGAACCGTACAACGCCTCGGCGACCGTGTCGGGACTGACCGACGGCGCGCGGGCGGCAGTGGACGGCTCGACCACCGCGGCGGGCTTGCGGGCCACCACGAGATAGAGGATGGCTCCGATCAGGTTCGCGAGCAGGATGACCGCCACCCAAACCCATTTATTGCCGGAGGCCACTCGGGCGGCGGGCCGCCGATAGAGATCGACCAGGGCGATGACGTCGAGGGTGATCTGTGCCACCGCGAGTGCGGCCAGGGCGATCAACGCTCCGGTCGGCAGAGAGGACAGGGTGACGTTCATTTTGTTGTGCCTTTCTTCGATTTCGCGGCAAAGTCGCGACGCTGCTCAGCGGCGCGGCCGCTTCGGGAGACGCCAACAAGCAGGGCAAGTGGCAGCGCTACAGCGCAGCAGATGCCAACCCAGGTCGGCCAGATTCCGGCCCCGACACGCACCGAGTACACCGTCTGCACCAGAATCGTGAGCGCGACGGTTGCCAGCGCAAGGCTCACCGCAGAGGCACTCACGCGATTCCACCGTGAGCGCCGGGCCAGGTGAACCCAACCGGCAGCGGCGACCGGCACGGCGGCCAGGCCGGAGAGCAGGACGAGGTGAGCGTCTCGGTCCGAATAGCCGTCAGGTTTGCCGAAGACTCCCCAGTGCGAGGGGACGACAGGGGGCAGGCCCGCCCAGGTCGCAGCCGCGACGACGGCAAAGGCAGTGAGGAGTGCAATCGGCACGAGCATCGTCGCCGCGACGACACGGAGGGGCACCTCGGCGAAGGGCACGTCCTCGTCATCCGGTCTCACGAGGTGCGCCCTCACCGCGAGCGCGCCGAAGTTGAGCGTCCAACCGATTCCCAGCGCCTTGGGCACCAGCATCCGCCGATCCGCCGGATTCCACGCCCTACTGGCGAAGCGTTCCGACGTGGGCGGCCTGATGTCGTAGGGGAACCCCAGGAACGTGCCCGCACCAGTTCTGCGCGGTCGCGGCTCCTTGAAGAGTCCCGTGAGTGAGCGTTCGTCGCCACCAAAGTCATCGTCGGATGCGTCGGCTTCGTAGGCGCGCGCGAGTGCCTCTGGTTTGCCTAGCTCGGCCAGCACCCGATGCACGGCTTCCAGCGAGCGATCGGAGCCTTCGAGGCGATCCCGGACATGCGCGACCAACTCGTCAAGCGAGTCCCGGTCGATGTCGATTCGCGCTTCCCGCGCGGCACCGCGGAGTCGGTCGAAATAGTCGGTGAGTAGAGCGGCCGTGGCGGGAGGGAAACCGTCACCGAGTGACAGATCCGAAGAAGGGATGTCAGTCATTTGTGGCGCTCATCCCCAAGAGATCATCCATATCCGTTTTCATGGCCGTCCAGACCTTTGTCATCGACGTGAACGCCAGCACGCCCGCGGCCGACAGTCGGTAATACTTGCGCGGCGGGCCGACGGGCGACTCCTGCCACTCAGAGGTGATCAGTTCTGCCTTCTTGAGACGGGAGAGCAAGGGGTACGCGGTGCCCGCACTGATCGCGAGTCCCGGGTACTCGCACAGCCGGTCGACGATCTCCGCACCGTAGGCCTCGCCCGTGTGCAGCATGGCAAGGATGGCCAGCTCGACCACGCCCTTGCGCAGCTGAGACGGTATCGCCTCACCCTGAACAGCCAACGTGCTTCCTCCATTTGTTCCGTGCGTATATCATGCGATACCGGGTTCCTTGCAATACAAGCTAAACTGTAGCACAAGGTACCGACGCAATCGACGCGCTCGCTGCGACGATCAGTTCAGCTGTGGCGACGTGCGTCAGGGGTCTCCGGGCTGACATTCGAGTTCTCAAAGGCGAGCACAACGAGTTGAGCCCGGTCTCTGGCGCTGAGCTTGGTGAGCAGGAGGCGGACGTGGGTCTTCGTGGCCGCATAGCTGATGAAAAGGCCAGCGGCGATCTCCGCGGTGGAGCACCCATGGGCGACCGAGCGAAGCACTTCGATCTCGCGCTCGGTGAGCACGTCCAAGTCGGCCGTCCTGACGGGCTAGTACTACAGTCGCGTTTATTTTTGGCTGTATCGGCGTTTTGATCGGATTTTTGCCCCGAATCCTGTTAATCATGACGGGTGAACGATGATATTTGGGTGGCAGAGG
>NZ_SOGK01000126.1:0-11310 GCF_004564305.1 Cryobacterium sp. TMT3-29-2 | reverse complement strand
GGCGGTGGGCGCGGCGGTGGGCGCGGTGGGCGCGGCGTGGCGCGGCGGTGGGCGCGGCTCAGGCCGGCGTCGCCGGGAGGTCGAAGTAGAGGTGGGCGTGGGCGCGGCATCCGTCGTTGAAGGCGGCGCCGCACGACGGGCACGCCGTGGCCGCCCGGTAGTCGGCGATCGAGAGTGTGCCGCGGCAGACTCCGCAGAGGATGGCCTGCTCGTGCCAGCGGTCGGGCGGCCAAAGCCTGGCGGCATGGGTTTCGCCGGCGGAATGGCACTGGTAGCAGGGGTAGAAGCGTTCGCAGCAGAAGAACTTGATCGCCACGATGTCGAGGGCGGAATGATAGTGCACGCAGCGGGTCTGGGCGTCGACGGTCTGTCCGTGGATCTGCATGCTGGTCCTTCGCGGGAGGGGCGAACGCGGCTGCCCGCGCGGTGAAGCCGGGGCGCCTCGCGGCATCCCGGCCTCAGGGGCTACTCGCCGGTGACCTGCTCGGTGACGAAGGCCTCGAAGGCGGCAGGGTCGTCGAGGGCGCCGGGGTAGGAAACGCCGTTCACCAGGACGGTGGGCGTGCCCTTGATCTGCTTGATGTCGGCGTTCGGGATCGGGCCGTCGAGCGCCCGCTGGGTGGCGTCGCCGACCCAGGAGGCGAAGGTGTTCTCCGTGATGCAGGTGGCGACCTTCTCGTCGGTGACGCCCGAGTCGGTGGCCAAGCTGACCAGGTCGTCGTCGGTCAGGCCTTCGGTGTTCTCTGCCGGCTGGTTCGCGAACAGCGCCGCGTTCATGGCGAGCACGTTCTCGGGCTCGTAGTTGGCGACGCAGGCGAGGGCGGCGGCGGCCCGGGTCGGGTACTTGCTGCCGGCCGAGACCGGGTCGAGGATCGAGATCGGGTGCAACTCGAGCGTGGCGGTTCCGGCGGCCACCCAGCCGGCGATCTGCTCACCGTTCGTGGTCTCGAACTGGCCGCAGAACGGGCAGAGGTAGTCGGCGTAGACCACGATATTGGCGGTGTCGCCGAGAGTGGTCGGGTCGGTGGCGATGGGGTCTTCGTCGGCGGCGAGCGCGACGGTCTCGACCGGGACGATGTTGGTGCCGTCGCCGCCGAGCACCACCCCGTCGCTGGCCATGTTGAGCGGACCCGGTGTCGCAGGACCCTGGCTGCCGACCACGATGAGGGCCACGACCACGGCAGCCGCGATCAGGCCGGCGCCGATGCCGCCGCGAAGAAGCCAGCGGTTGCGCTTCTCCTTCTTCTGCTGCTCCTCGCGGAGCTGGCGAGCGCTTTCACGCGCCATCTCGCGGCGATCCTTCTTCGGGGGGACAGGCTTGCCGTAGACATTGCTCATGGACTTAGTGCACCGTTTCGTAGCGACTGGCAGGTGGTTCCAAGATTAGAGGGTCCGTCTCGGGGCGAGGTGCAGTGCGGCTGTGAGGGGTCTGTGAGCGCGGTCCGGGGCACCGTAAACCCGGGCGGTGTTGTGCGTAGCGAGGGAGGTGTCAGCGGTCATCCCGGAGTGGGATTGAACGCGGGTGCCGCCGTTGTCCACGCCCGGTGCACGATCGTGGGGATTCCTGCAACTTCTGCGGCGTTCTCCGGCCGGGGGAATAGCTGCCGGGCCGGTGGTCTTGTCTCTGACAGCGGTTCCGCGTTCCGCTGCTGGTACTGACGCCCGTGATGCGGCGCCTCGACCTCACCAGACCAGCACGCCCCGGCCCCGTCGGGCCGGCACCATTGATACCGAGGATCAACACTTCGTGACTACCGCCGCCATCACCGTCATTACCGCTGCCGACCTGAGGTCGACCGCGAAGCATCCCGGCGACGCTCTTTCCCGCGGTCAGCGCCTCGTCTACATCATCGTTCTGGGTGCGCTCACGGCCCTCGGCCCCTTCACGATCGACCTCTACCTGCCGGCGTTCCCCACCCTGGAGGGCGAGTTCGGCGTCTCGCCGGCGGCCATCCAGCTGACCCTCACCGGCACCATGATCGGGTTCGGCTTCGGCCAGCTCATCGTCGGGCCGTGGAGTGACAAGGTCGGGCGCCGCCTGCCGCTGATGCTCGCGACCGGCTTCCACATCCTGGCGAGCGTGGGCGCCGCTCTCTCCCAGGACATCGTCTGGCTCGGGGTCTTCCGCCTGCTGCAGGGCTTCGGCGCCGCCGCCGGCGCGGTTGTCGCCCTCGCGATGGTGCGGGACCTATTCGGCGGTAAGCCGCTGGTGAAGATGCTTTCCCGACTCGCGCTGATCAGCGGCCTGGCCCCCGTGCTGGCCCCGGTCATCGGCTCGCAGCTGCTGCTCGTGATGAGCTGGCGCGGCATCTTCTGGGTGCTCGCCGCCTATGGCGCGGTTGTGATCCTGGCCGTCGCCTTCTGGATCGTCGAGACACTTCCGGATGCCGAGCGCCACACCACGGGGCACAGTTCCCTCCGCCAGCGCTACCGTGCGGTGCTCAGCGACCGGGTCTTCGTGGGCGTCGCGATCATCGGCGCGATGTCGTTCACCGGTCTGTTCTCCTACCTCTCGGCGTCGTCGTTCCTGTTCCAGGACGTGTACGGATTCAGCCCGCAGCAGTACGGCGTGCTCTTCGCCGTCAACTCACTCGGCGTCGTGGCGGGTGTTCAGCTCAGCTCCCGGCTGATGCACCGTTTCAACATCGGCCCTCAGTGGATCATCTCGGTGTCCACTCTGGTGCTCCTCATCACGGCCTCCGCCATCGTTCTGCTCGACCTGGCCGGCGCGGGGCTGTGGGGCACCCTGGTTCCGCTCTGGTTCTTCATCGCGGCCTTCGGATTCACGATGCCCAGCGTTCAGGTGATCGCCCTGAACGCGCATGCGCACGAGGCCGGAACCGCTGCGTCGCTGCTCGGCGCCGCGAACTTCGGCGTCGCCGGACTGATCTCCCCGATCGTCGGGGTGCTCGGCGTCGGGACCGCCGTTCCGATGGGCGCCGTGATGGGCGTCACCGCCGTCGTGTCGATTCTCGCCCTCTGGTTGGTCGTGCGGCCCCGGACGGTGCCCGCGCTGGGGCACTGAGGCAGCTCGGGTGCGGGCATCCGTAACCGTCAGGCGGCATCGGCCGGTGGCCGCCGGTGGCCGCCGGTGGCTAACTCAGGAGATTCCGGGCGGCGACGCCGTGGCGGCGGCGGATGCCGCGTGATTGCGGCATCCGTCGTCGCCGGCTTCGCAGACCTCCTGATTAAGCCACCGGAGGTGCGCGGCAAACGGCCCCGGCGACCGGTCGCGGTCCGGCACCGATCTAGCATGGAGGAATGATGAGCGAGCGCGCCCCCGAGACCGCAGCTACCCCCGCGACCCGGCGCATCGCCCGCCGCTGGCCGCTGGTCAGCGGGGCCGCGGCGCTATTGCTGGCCGTGGGACTCGGCGCCCTGATCGTGGTGCGGGGCAACGGCAGCCCGCTGAAGATCGACGCCGAGTGGATGGACGAGATCCTGGAGCACCGGGCGCCGGTCTGGGAGTACCTCTCGCTCGCGATGAACTTCCTCGGCGCGGGGATCGCCGGTGTGATCGTGATTCCGGTGCTGATCCTGTTGGTCCTGCTGCTGCTCAAACGGCCGTGGGCGGCCGGCTACTACGTGGTCGCGACGATCGTGAGTTCGGGTCTCGTGCAGGTGCTCAAGTCCCTGTTCGGGCGCGCGCGGCCGGAAGATATGCTGGTCGTGTCTGATTTCGGTTCGTTTCCGTCCGGCCATGTGGCCAATGCGGCGACCATGGCCGTCTGCCTCGGCATCCTCTTCCCGCGCGTCTGGGTCTGGCTGGCCGGCGCCGTCTACACGGTGCTGATGATGGTCAGCCGCACCTACCTGGGCGCACACTGGCTGACGGACACGATCGGCGGGCTGCTGCTCGGCGCGGCCGTCGCCGTGCTGCTGTGGGCGCCGGTCGCCGCGAAGCTCCAGGGGGAGCGCGAACTGGCGGCGAAGCATCCGTCACCCCTGCGAATTCGACGGAGAAATTCCGTTTAGAGCGCTCAATCGGGACAGAACAGCTGGTTTTCCTCAGAATCTCCGTCGAATTGGTTCGGGGCGACGCGCGGGGCTGACGGCGACGGATGCCCCGGGGTAGCGTCCTAGCATGAGAATCCTCCTTGTCGGGGCGGGCGGCGTCGGAGACGCGTTCGCAAAGATCATCGCCAGGCGCACATTCTTCGAGCACGTCATCGTGTCGGACTTCGACCTGACCCGGGCGGAGCGCACGATCGTCGCGATCGGCCTGAAGCACGGGCACGCCGTCGCGGCCCGGTTCTCCGCCGAGCAGATCGACGCCGGCGACCCGGACCGGGTGGAATCCGTTGCCCGGAAGCACGGCGCCACCCACGTGATGAACGCGGTCGAGCCCAAGTTCGTGCCCACCGTGTTCGCCGGGGCGCTCGCCGCCGGCTGCGACTACCTCGACATGGCCGTAAGCCTGTCCGAGCCGCACCCCACCGATCCCTACCGCCAGACCGGGGTCATGCTCGGTGACGACCAGTTCGCGCAGGCCGCCGACTGGGAGACCGCCGGCCGCCTAGCCCTGGTGGGCATGGGCGTCGAGCCGGGACTCTCGGATGTCTTCGCCCGCTACGCCTCCGACCACCTGTTTCGACAGATCGAGGAGCTCGGCACGCGGGACGGAGCCAACCTGATCGTTCGCGACGACGCCGGGAACGAGATCTTCGCGCCCTCGTTCAGCATCTGGACCACGATCGAGGAGTGCCTGAACCCGCCGCTGATCTTCGAGAAGGACCGCGGCTGGTTCACCACTCCGCCGTTCAGCGAACCGGAGATGTTCGATTTCCCGGAGGGCATCGGCCGGGTCGAGTGCGTGAACGTGGAGCACGAGGAGGTAGTGCTGATGCCGCGCTGGCTCGATGCGAAACGGGTCACCTTCAAGTACGGCCTGGGCGAGGAATTCATCGGAGTGCTGAAGACCCTGCACCTGCTCGGCCTCGACCGGGTCGACCCGGTGCGGGTGCGCAGCGCCGCCGGCCCGGTGCTGGTCGCCCCGCGCGATGTGGTCGCCGCCTGCCTGCCCGACCCGGCCACGATCGGCCCGCGGATGACCGGCAAGACTTGCGCAGGCGTGTGGATCACCGGCACCGGCCTCGACGACCGGCCGCGCGAGGTCTACCTGTACCACGTGGCCGACAACGAGTGGACGATGCGCGAGTACGACACCCAGTGCGTGGTCTGGCAGACCGCGCTCAACCCCGTGATCGCCCTGGAACTGCTGGCCGCCGGCACCTGGGGCGGCATCGGCGTGCTCGGCCCGGAGGCCTTCGACGCAAAGGCGTTCCTCGACCTGATGAGCGCGCCCGAATCCGACGGCGGTTACGGCCAGCCCTGGGGGATGGAGGACCGGCTGGCGTAACCGGTTCCGGCCGGTGGCCGGTGGCCCGCTGCCCGTTGCCCGCGGGCGGCACCGGCTGCGAGGCGCCCGCCGCACGCGCGCCGGATGCGAGATGATGCTCTGACTGGACGCGCAACATCCGTCGGAACGAAAGCGGTACGGGAATGATCAATGGTGATGTCTCCTTCTGGTGGAACCAGCTCGGCCGGCCGGCCAATCGCGATCCCCTGCCCGGGCCGACGACGGCGGATGTGTGCATCGTCGGCGCCGGCTACACCGGGCTGTGGACGGCCTACTACCTGAAGAAGGCGGCCCCGGCACTGCGGATCGTGATCGTGGAGCAGCGCTTCGCCGGCTACGGCGCGTCGGGGCGGAACGGCGGCTGGCTGACCAACTCGGTCACCGGCGGCCGCGAGCAGTACGTCGCCTCGCACGGGCGCGACGCCGCGGCCCGGTTCCAGACCGGCATGAACGAGACGGTCGACGAGGTGATCCGGGTGGCCGCGGACGAGGGTATCGACGCCGACATCGTCAAGGGCGGCGAGTTCACCGTGGCGTACGACCAGCCGCAGCAACGGCGCCTCGAGGCATCCGCCCGGTCGGAGCAGGCCTGGGACATGACGGATGTCGAACTCCTCTCCCCGGCGGCGGCGCGCGCCCGCATCGACGTGGCCGGCGCCACCGGGGCGATGTGGCACCCGCACTGCGCGCGCATCAACCCCGCCAAACTCGCGGCGGGGCTCGCCCGGGTGGTGGAGGGTCTCGGCGTGGAGATCTACGAGGACACCCAGGTCAGCGAGATCACGCCGCACCGGGCGATCACCGACCGGGGCGTCGTGGACGCGGAGTTCGTGGTGCGCGCCACGGAGGGATTCACGGCGGGGTTGAAGGGCCTGCACCGGGCCTGGCTGCCGATGAACTCGACACTGATCGCGACCGCGCCGCTCGGCTCGGACGTCTGGGCGAGCATCGGCTGGGAGGGACGGGAGACCCTCGGTGACATGGCGCACGCGTACATATACGCGCAGCGCACCGCCGACGACCGCATCGCGATCGGCGGCCGGGGCGTGCCGTACCGGTTCGGGTCGCAGACGGATTCCGACGGGCGGACCCCGGCGAGCACGGTGAAGGCGCTGCGGGGCATCCTGACCCGGTTCTTCCCGGCGACGGCGGGCGTGGCGATCGATCACGCCTGGTCCGGCGTGCTGGGCGTGCCGCGCGACTGGGCGGCGACGGTGGGGCTCGACCCGGCGACCGGGCTGGCCTGGGCCGGCGGCTATGTGGGCACCGGGGTGGCCACGACGAACCTGGCCGGGCGCACGCTGACCGACCTCATCCTCGGCAACGACACCGGCCTCACCCGGCTGCCGTGGGTGAACCACCGGGTGCGCAACTGGGAGCCGGAGCCGCTGCGCTGGCTCGCCGTGCACGCGCTCTACCGCGCCTACTCGCTGGCCGACCATGCCGAGCTCACTCGCCGGAAGACGACGTCTCCGATCGCATCCGTCGCGGACGTGGTCTCCGGTCGCGGGCACTAGGGCGGTCGCTCGGCGGTTCCCGGGGGGTTCCGGGGGGTTCCGGGGGGTTCCGGGGGGTTCCGGGGGGTTGCTCGGGGGTTGCTCGGCGGGTTCCCGGGGGTTCCGCTCGCGGATGCCGGATGCCGGATGCCGGATGCGCGGATGCGCGGGGGTTGCGTGGGGGTTCTGCTCGCGGCTGCGCGGGGGTCGCGTGGTGGTTCCGCTCGCGGTGCGATGGATGCTGCCGCACCGGTGGGCCGCCGGGTCGCGCCGGCTCGGGGCATCCGTTTGCCGCAGGTTGCCGGGGACCGAGCCGGGTGTGGTCTACTCGATGAATGAGCGTTGAGCCGAAGGTTGTGCGGCAGGCCGTGCGGCAGGCGGAGGCGGCCGCGGGGGCCGCCGGGGTCAGCGTGCGCCAGGCCACACCCGGTGACCTGGCCGCGGCGATCGGCCTGTTCGAACGCACCTGGGGCGTGGGCCGCAGCCCCGACGATTCGATGCTCCGGGCGCTCGACTTCGCCGGCAACACCGTGCTGGTCGCAATCGCGGTCGGCGCGAGCGGCCCCAACCCGATCGGCGCGACCGCGGGTGACCCGATCGGCGCGACCGCGGGTGACCCGATCGGCGCGAGCCTCGGGTTCCTCGGCTGGACCGACGGCATCCACCTGCACTCGCATATGACGGCGGTGGGGCCGGGGCAGCGCGGTGGCGGGGTCGGTTACGCGCTCAAACTGTACCAGCGGGCCCTCTGCCTGGAGCATGGCATCGCCGACATGCGCTGGACCTTCGACCCGCTGATCCGCCGGAACGCGCACTTCAACTTGGTCAAACTGGGCGCCGAGGTGGTGCGCTTCTGGCCGGACTTCTACGGCCGGCTCGACGACGACATCACCGGAAGCGACCGGAGCGACCGGTTCGAGGTGCGTTGGCGCCTCGATTCCCCGCGCACGCTCCGGGCGCTGGCCGGCGAGCTCCCGCCCGCCTGGTCGGGGACCGACACGTTGCGGCTCGACGGGGACTTCGAGCGGCTGCGCGCCGCGGACCCGGCCGAGGCGGCCCGGTGCCGCGACGAGTCCCGCACGCAGTTCCGCGTCGCGCTGTCCCGCGGACTGCGCCCCGAGCTCACCGAGAACAAGGACTACGTCTTCACAACGGATGCCGCCGACAGCGCGCCCCGCCCCGCCTGACCCGGCCGCGCCTGCCCGCCCGGCCGCGCCTGCCCGCGCCTGCCGTACGAATTCGACGGAGATTTTGCTCTCACAACACGTTTCCAGTCCGAAACGGGCCGTTTCGGGCAAAATCTCCGTCGAATTGGTTCACCGTTGCCGTGAACGGATGCCGTGAACGGATGCCGTGAACGGATGCCGTGAACGGATGCCCGTGAACCGATGCCGCGCGCTACGCCCCGCGCCCGGTGAGGCGTCGCTCGAACCAGTAGAGCAGTTCGGGGCGCGCGCGGTTCAGATCCTGCAGGGTCATCGGTTCGGGCACCCGCACCACGGGAACGTCGAGCTGATCGATCACGGTGTCCATGGCGCCGCGCGAGTAGTACTGCCCGCGCATGCGCACCAGGAGACGGCCGTCGGTTCCGGTGACGAAGAGCTGTGGGTGCGTGTCGAGCGCCCCGCTCTGGTAGAGGTCGAGCAGAACGACGCTGCCGATCTCATCCGTGGAAAAGTCTGTGACCATGCCCATGAAGCCGCGCTCGGAGATGCCCTCGGCGTCGACACGGATGATGGTGCGCGTGTAGGACAGAAAGGCGAGTGCGCAGATGCTCAGGAGCACGACCTGGGCGATGGCGACGGGCTGCCAGTTGCCGCTGGGAATGCTGAGCCAGAAGAGCACGGCGGAAACGGGTGCGACGAAGGCCAGGACGGACAACCCTGTTTGGAGGAGCAGGCGGCCGTGGGGCCGCAAGGCATGCGTATGCATGCGCATACCCCCGTTGAATCTCACCCTTGTTTCCCCCTCGCCGGTGTACCCAGATTATCCCGGTTTTCCGCCTGGGTGCGCTGTCCATCGGTTGGGGCAATCTGCCGTGTCGAAACCGGGCACGCCAGTAGTCGCCTGCGAACCGTATAGTAAGCGGGTGCCATCCCTGTCCCTTCGAAGAAGCGGTCCACGAATACCGCGTGCCCGGCCGCACCCCGCGCAGGTCGTGGTCGCCGGATTCGCCGTCGCCGTCCTGATCGGCACGGTGCTGCTCATGATCCCGATCGCGACGCCCGGCCCCGGCGGCACCCCGTTCCTGATCGCTGCCTTTACGGCCACGTCGGCCATCTGCGTGACCGGCCTGACCATCGTCGACACGGAGACGTTCTGGACCCCGTTCGGCCAAGTCATCATCCTCGCCCTGATCCAGGTCGGCGGCTTCGGCATCATGACGTTCGCCTCGGTCATCGGGCTCGCCGTGATCCGCAAGATGTCCCTCCGGTCCCGCATGACGGCGGCCGCCGAGGTGAAAAGCTCCGGGCTCGAGGATGTCCGCGGGCTGGTACTCGGCGTCGTGCGCATCTCCCTGATCGTGGAGTCCATCGTGGCGGTGCTGCTGACCCTGCGGTTCTGGATCGGTTACGGCGAACCTCTCGGCCGGGCCATCTGGCTCGGGGTCTTCCACGCCGTGTCCTCGTTCAACAACGCCGGCTTCGCCCTGTTCAGCGACAACCTCATCTCCTACGCGACGGACCCGTTCATCTGCCTGCCGATCGCCGCCGCCGTGATCCTCGGCGGGTTGGGCTTCCCGGTGATCATGCAGTTGCGGAAGCACCTCCGGTCGCCGTTGAAGTGGACGATGAATACCCGCATTGTGCTGGTCGGCACGATCACGCTCCTGGTTGCGGGCACCATCTACATCACCGGCGTGGAGTGGAACAACCCGGGCACGCTCGGCCCGTTGGACTGGCCGAGCAAACTCCTGGTGGGCTTCTTCCAGTCGGTGCAGACCCGCACGGCCGGGTTCAACAGCATCGACATCGGGGCGATGGACTCTGCGAGCCTGCTCGGCATGGACGTGCTGATGCTCATCGGAGGCGGCCCGGCCGGCACCGCCGGCGGCATCAAGATCACCACGTTCGCGGTGCTGTTCTTCATCCTGCTGACCGAGATCCGCGGCGAGGTGGCCGTGAACGTCTTCGGCAAGCGCCTCTCCCGGGCCGTGCACCGCCAGGCGATCACGATCGTGCTCCTGGCCGTCGCGGTGATCACCGTCTCCACCGTCGCCCTGATGCTGATCACCGATATCGGTCTCGATGAGCTCTTGTTCGAGGTGATTTCCGCGTTCGGCACGGTGGGTCTTTCCACCGGGATCACCGCGGGCCTACCTCCGGCCGGTCAGATCATCCTGATGCTGCTGATGTTCATCGGTCGGCTGGGTCCCATCGGGTTCGCCTCGGCGCTCGCCCTGCGGGAACGCCCCACTTCGTATGAATTACCGAAAGAGAGGCCCATCATTGGCTAAGTTTTCCCTGTTCGGGCGTCAACAGCCCGCCCGCATGGCCGAGGAAGATGCGATCGTCGTGATCGGACTGGGCCGCTTCGGCAGTGCCCTCGCGCTCGAGCTCATGGCCAGTGGCAGCGAGGTTCTCGGCATCGACGGCGACGAGGAGATCGTTCAGGCGCACAACGGCCTGCTCACCCATGTCGTGCGCGCCGACTCGACCAAGGAGGAGACCCTCCGCCAACTCTCGGTGCCGGACTTCAGCAGCGCTGTCGTTGCGATCGGCGGCGATATCCAGGCGAACATCCTGACTGCGAGCCTGCTGCTCAAGTTGGGCATCCCGAATATTTGGGCCAAGGCGGTCAGCGACCCGCACGGCGAGATCCTGCGACAGATCGGCGTCAAGCACGTCATCTACCCCGAGAAGGACATGGGCAAGAGGGTGGCCCACCTGGTGCGCGGGGTGATGCAGGACTACATCGAGATCGACGAGAACTTCGCCCTCGTGAAGACGAACCCACCGCAGGAGATCATTGGCGTGCCGCTCGGCAAATCCAGTGTGCGCACCATCCACGGCGTCACGGTCACGGCCTTCAACCGGCCCGGCGAGGGCTGGAGCTACACGACCCTCGACACGACGTTGCAGGCCGACGACGTCATCCTGATCGCCGGTGACGTGCGCAAGGTGGAGTCCTTCAGCCGCCTCCGGTAAGGGAGGGCTAGGCTCGGTCAGATGAGTCTCGCCGCCGCCCAATTCGTGCTCAGCACGGCCCTCGGCACCCGAATCGTGGTGCGCACCCGCATCGAGGGCGGGGTAACGGATGCCGTGGGCTACCTGCGCGACGTCACCGACACCGGGTGCACGGTCGAGACCAAGCGCGGACTGGTCGCCCTGGCGCTCGCCGACATCGTTGCCGCGAAGCAGGTGCCGCCGCCGCCCGCGCCGCGTGCGCCGCGGCATCCGCTCGCCGACTAGTTCGCTGCCGCTGCCGCGCTGCCGCTGCCGCGCTGCCGCTGCC
>NZ_SOGK01000132.1:0-10878 GCF_004564305.1 Cryobacterium sp. TMT3-29-2 | reverse complement strand
GTGGCCGGTCGGTCGGCGTCGAGGAAACGGATCAGCGTCTGGTGGGAGCGCTCGTTCTTGCCCTGTGTGGTGGGCTTGCCCGGCAACCCACTGATCGGCATGGTTCCTTGACGGCGCTCACTGAAATTCCCCAGTTCTGCTCACCGAAATTCCCCACCCCGGGTCGCTTCCGCTCATAGAAGCGGGCCTTCCTCGATGCTGATGGTCTTCGACCACGCACCAGCTCGAGAAAGGCCCTACTCCTATGCTTTCAGAGGAGGACGACGTGGACATCCACGCGCTCAAACGGCAAGGGATGACGATCAGTGAGATCGCCCGCCGCACCGATCACGACCGCAAGACCATCCGCGCTTATCTGGCCGGCCAGCGCACCCCCGGAGTGCGTCAACGCGCAGCCCCGGACCCGTTCGACGCGTTCCTCGACTACGTCGCCGCCCGGCTGAAGGAGGACCCGCATCTCTGGGCGGCGACGCTGCTGGACGAGCTCGTCCCGCTGGGCTTCGAAGGGTCGTATCAGACTCTCACCCGCCAGATCCGGGACCGGAGCTTGCGCCCGGCCTGCACCGCCTGCGCGCACGTGACCAAGCGGCCCAACGCGATCATCGAGCACCCGCCCGGCGAGGAGACCCAGTTCGACTGGGTCGAGCTGCCCGACGCACCAGCCGACTGGGCGTTCCCGACCAAACGCGCCTACGTGCTCGTCGGTTCGCTCGCGCACTCGGGGGTTTGGCGGGCGGTGATCTCCCCGTCGATGGACCTGCCCCACCTGCTCGCGGCGATGACGGTCCTGCTGGGCCTGCTCGGCGGGGTGACGAAGACCTGGCGGTTCGACCGGATGAGCACCGTGCTGAAGGCCGGGACGAGTGATCTGACGCCGATGTTCGCCGCGTTCTCCAAGCACCACGCCGTCACCGTCGTCGCCTGCCGGCCCCGGTCGGGCAACCGCAAGGGCGTGGTCGAGAAGAACAACCACACCGCCGCGCAGCGTTGGTGGCGCAACCTCCCCGACGACGTCACCCTCGAGCAAGCGCAGCAACGCCTGACCGCCTTCGCGACTGGCCAAGACGGTCGGCGCCGTGAGGGCCGCGACGGCTCCACGACGGCCGCTGTCATGTTCGCCGCGGAACGGCTCCGACCGTTGCCGCCGACGCTGTTCCCGGTCGTCGTGACCGAGCAACGCACCGCAACCCGGCAGGCACTGATCGATTGGCGCGGCAACCGCTATTCGGTCCCGCCAGAACTGGCTGCATCCCGCGTCGTCGTCCACCAACGCCTCGGCGCGACGACCATCGACATCGCAACGGTCTCTGGCGTTGTCCTCGCCCGGCACACCGTTGCGGAGGCTGGCCTCGGGGTCACGATCCGCGACAGCGGACACATCACCGCCCTCGAGACCATCGCGATGGCCGCAGCACCTCCCGGCCGGCCACACCGGAAGAAGGAACGAATCCCGCCGGGCACCGCGGCCCGCCGCGCCGCGATGGCACTGACCGGCGCCACCGAACCCACCACCGTGATCAGTTTGGCCGCCTACGAGACGGCCGCGAAGAACAGGAACACCCTCCGATGAACACCCCACTCACCACCGCCACCACCACCACACCCGTGACCACGGCGACGCCGGCGAGCGTCTATCAGCAGCTGCGCGGCCACCTCACCGAGCTCAAACTCGCCGACGCCGCCGACGCGCTGCCGAGCGTCCTGGACCAGGCCCAAGCCGAGGGCTGGAGCCTCACCCACACCCTCGAGCGGCTGCTGGCCATCGAGGTCACCGCGACCGACGCCCGCCGTCTCTCGGGGAGGTTCCGCTTCGCGAACCTCCCCACCGGCGCCACCCTGGACGACTTCGACCTCGACGCCGCCTCCGGCATCGACCGGTCCCTGCTCGCCGAGCTCGGCACCTGCCGCTACCTCGAGACCGCGACCAACGTGCTCCTGATCGGCCCGCCCGGAGTCGGCAAAACCCACATCGCCACCGGCCTCGGCCACGCCGCGGTGACCGCCGGATACCGCACCTACTTCACCTCCGCCGCCGACCTCGCCGCGCGCTGCCACCGCGCCGCGATCGAGGGCAAGTGGGGCACGATGATGCGGTTCTTCGCCGGCCCGACGCTGCTCGTCATCGACTTATGCCGACTCCGCGATTATGCCGATGTTGCCGAGGCGACCGCCGAATCCGTCCTTGCTTCATTGGCTTTGAGCCACTTGCGGCTCTTTTGATGTCGGCATAATCACAGACCTTCCAGGAAGGCGAGGAGGCTGTCGGCGGGGCGATATCGGCCGGGCTGAGAATCCACGGGCGTTGTTTTCGCCAGGGCGCGTTCCTTGATCGTCATGTCGGCGTGAATGTAGGGATCTGTGGACCGGGTATCGGCGTGGCCGAGCCAGAGCGCGATCACCGTGGTGTCCACTCCCGCGTGCAGGAGCGTCATCGCGGTGGTGTGCCGCAGCGTATGCGGCGAGACTTTCTTCGACCGCAGCGTTCCAGAGGTCAGGGCGGCTGTGCGGTGGTGGACGGTCAACCGGTGCTCGATCGCGTCGCGGCTGAGGCGCCGTCCGGTGCGGGTGCAAAACAGCGCAGCGGTGGGAAGGCCGGCCCGTTCAGCTAACCAAAGCCGAATGGTTTCTGCGGTCGCGGTCGTGAGCGGGATGGCTCGGTCCTTGCGTCCTTTCCCTCGGCAGCGGACGTTCCCGCCGGTGCCGAGGCTGACATCTGCGCAGTTCAGCCCGGTCAACTCCGAGACGCGGAGTCCGGTCTGGATGCAGAGCATCAGCCAGGCGTGGTCGCGGCGGCCTTCCCAACCATCACGGTCCGGCGCGGCCAGCAATGCATCGACTTCCTCCGCTGTGAGATAGGAGACGGTCGCTTTGTCGAAGCGTTTGGGCGGAATGGCCAAGACTCGGCTGATAACGTCGGCGTGTTCAGGATGGTGCAACGCGGCGTAGCGGAACAAGGATCGCAGCGCGCCCAAACGAGCGTTTCTCGTTCGGGCGGTGTTGTGCCGGTCGGTTTGCAGATGATCGAGGAACGCGCTGATGCTGGTGTGGTCCAGATCCGTCCAGTCCAACTGGGACGGAGCTTTCCCCGTGTTTTCCTGCAGGTAGGTGAACAACAGCCGCAGGGTGTCCCGGTAGGCGGCGATGGTATGGCTGCTGGCCTGGCGTTGTTTGGCAAGGCGGTCAGTGAAGAACATCTGGACTGTCGCAGTGATCGCGGTCATGACCTCACCTGCCAGTCGCCGGTGTCGAGTCGTCCCGCGGCCAAAGCCAGCAGTTCAGGTGCGGCAGAGAGATACCAGTAGGTGAAGCGGGGCTCGCGATGCCCGAGATAAGTGGAGAGGTAAGGCAGGCGGGCATGAACATCTGCGCCGGTGCGATACCAGTTGATCAAGGTGGTGATCGCGAACGTGTGGCGCAGATCGTGGAGGCGGGGACCGCGGGCAGCTCCGACGCCGATCCCCGCCGCCGAACACAGGGTGTGGAAGATCTTCTGGACAACGGGATAGAGCAGCCGTTTCCCCGTCACGGTGACGAAGAAACTTGGAGTGGTGGGCGACGGTAGGTGCTTGTCCCGCTGGGCGGCGTAGGCGTGCAACGCAGCAACGGTGCTGGGTCGCAGCGGCACGATGCGGGTTTTGGCGAATTTTGATTCCCGGATCAGGAGTACTCCGGTTGTTAGGTCGACGTCAGCGCCGTCGAGTCGGATTGCTTCCCCGATGCGCAGCCCCGTCACCGTCAGCAGCCCGATCAGGGTGGCATAGGTCGCTGAGGGAAGCCGTGCGTCCAAGGTGCCGGTCGCCTGCGCGGTGAGGGCGGCGATGTCCGCGGTCGTGAAGATGAAGGGTGGGCTCCAGCGCTGGCGGGAAGGGAACAGGCCGATCGGTGGGACCTCCGTCGCCGGGTCAATGCCGGAGAGGTAGCGGGCGAAGCCCCGGACGGCCGTCATTCTGCGGGGCCAGACCGTGCTGCCGGGCTCGGCTGGTGCGAGCTCGACCCACGTGATCGCGTGGCTGACTGTCACCGTGGGATGCCCGTTCTGTGCCATCCATGCCACGAACCGGGGAAGGAGTCGGGCCGCGTCATCCAAGTTGTAGCCCAAACTGTGGCGAAGCTGAAAGTAGTCGTCCAGGGACTCAGTGAGCGTCTTCATCAGTTCTGGCCCGGCCAGTCTTGGGCGATCTCCCGAAGCGACCCGATATCGACCTTCGCGTAAATGGCGGTCGTGGCCAAGTCGCGGTGCCGCAGCACCTGGCTGATGTCTCTCAAGGGAGTTCCGTGTGCCAGCATGTTTGTTGCCAAAGCGTGGCGAAGCCGGTGCGCCCTTCCTTCCGGGCAGTGTGCGCGGCGTCCGGCCCGACGGACAACATCGCCGACCAAATCCGCTCGGATGGGTTTTCGTGGGGCCCGTTCAGTGATGAATACCTCCCGGCAGGGTGAGGCCGGCCGGTCCTGCTGGAGGTAGTTGGCTAGTGCCTGCCCGACGTCAACGGGCAGCGGCATCACGTCCCGGCGGCGTGCTTTGCCGCGGACCGTGATCTCCCCAACTCGCCAATCGATATCGTCCAGCCGTAGCCGGGCGACTTCGATGCAACGCAATCCCAGCCGAGCAAGCAGCAGCAGGATCGCCAAGTCGCGGCGGCCGGTGCTCGTGCTGCCGTCGCAGCTCGCCACCATCGCCTCCACCTGCTCGACGCTCAATACCACTGGCAGATGCGCATCACGCCAGCCCGCGACCGAGGGAACACAGCGGGTCAGGTCCCAGCTGGTCCGCTCGGTTATGTAGAGGTAGCACAGCAGAGAACGCATCTCCGCGACCCGGCCGCGCGCCGACCCCAAGCTCACCCGCCTGCTTTCGGCGAGGATGAAAGCCGACACCTCGACGCCCGACAGCGTGGCGGTGTCGAGGAGCTTTCCTTCGGGCCGGCCGATTTGCAGGAACCGGCGTGCCAACTTTTCGTAACGGAGCACTGTCGTGTCAGCGAGGTCTTTTTCGTCGACCAACCACTGCCGGTAGTCGGCGAGGACACGCTCCAGCGCAGAGACGGGCGCAACCGGTGCCGGAGCCACGATCCCTCCCTCCCGCAGCAGGCCGATCATCACTGTGAAGCACCGCAGGTAATACTTTTGAGTGAAGCCCGCTGTGGCGCGCGCCTCCATGAAGGCCGGGATACGAGACTCGTCAAAGTCCGCAGCCGACAGCTGCTCCACAACGAGCCAGCGGCCGACGTCCCCGACTATTTTCAACATGCCCCGACGCGTGCCCGGCGTGTAGCCGGCCGCGGTCAGTTTCGAATCCAGCCCCGCGATATAGGGCGCCATCGCGCCCGGCTTTCTGCGTGTTCCTGACATTTCTTCGTCCCCAAGCTGGAAGCACGATGCCTCCTCGGGAACATCCTGAAACAGCGGTGCCATTATGCCGAGAATAATCGGCTCATCCAGCGGCAAACGGTAGGACTACCAGCACAATTCCGGAAGCCTCCTCGGCAACATCGGCATAATCGCGGAGTCGGCATAAGTCAACGATCAGCAGGCTGTAACGGCGCAGCCTGATAAGTTCGGCGGCGAGTTTGCCCCGTGAGTGGGCTTCTTGGAGTCGGCTCACCCAGCCCGTCGCGGTGTCGAAGAGGACCCGGTGGCCGGCTTTGGCGGCCTTGATTCCGATCCCGACGGCGGGGTGTGTTTTCCCGGTTCCGGGAGGTCCGAGTAGGACGACGTTCTTCGCTTCGGTGAGGAACACGCTCGTGCCCAGGTGCGCGATCAGGTTCCGGTCTGCGGAGGGCTGGTGGTCGAAGTTGAAGTCCTCGAGGGTCTTGTGACCGGGGAACCGGGCGGCCTTGATTCGGAGCGCTGCCCCTGAGGCTTCGCGTTCGGAGACCTCCTTGGAGAGCACTGCGGCGAGGTATTCCTCGTGGGACCAGCCCGCGTCCCGGCCTGGTCACCCAGGCGCCGGAAGGCTTCACTGATCCGTGGCGCCCGCAGCGCGCGGGCGTAGTACTCGATCTGTGAGGCCGCTTCTGAGCCGGTCATGACGCGACCGCCAACACGGTCGGCGCGGCGTCGATGTCAACGCTGAAGAGCTCGTCGTAGCGGGCCAGTGAGGCCATCTCGACGACGGCCGAGACCGCGGGCCGGCGGGCGCGTTGGGCTTGGAACTGGGCGCGCAGCTCGGCCGCGCGGAGGACGTGTGCCGGGTCGGTGACGGTCAGTTGCCGAGCCCACTTCCGGCGATGCTCGGCGATGAGGACCCCGTCGTGGTGGACGGTCACGCGTTCCAGGCTCGCGGCCACGTCAACAACCCGGCCGATCATCGCCGGGTCGACGGAGTAGTCGTTGCTGAACGCTCGAACGTAGTAATCCCGTGGGAGCCGGACGCTGTTGCGGAACATCACCTCCGGCGCCATCGGTGGCAGTCCCCGCATGGCCGCCCGGTCGATGCGGACCAGGTCTCCTGGTCGCCCGCGTCGCGACCGGGAGAGACGGTTGTTCGCGATGGGTAGCCAGCCGGCCAGCTGCTGGTTGAAGTCGTCGGGAGAGGTGAAGGCGCGACCAGACATGAAGCGGCTGCGGAAGAAGCGATTCATCCGCTCGACCATGCCCTTGGACTCGGGGTCGCGGGCCTTGAGGAGCTTGATCTGCGTGCCGAGAGTACCGGCGAACGCGGCGGCCGGCTCGGTGAGTTTCCCGCGCCCGATGCCGGTCTCGTTGTCCCAGGTCAGCCGGGCGGGAACGGCCTCCGCCTCCTGCAGCAACGACCACATCCCGCCCAGCAGATCCGGCGTCGTCCGCGAGGGCAACATGCGGGCCTGGATGAATCCGGAGAACGTGGACGTCATCACCAATACCGGCGGCGCAGCAACCTGGTCATGGCCCAGCGGCAGGTCTTCGTGCGGGAACCAGAGATCACATTGGATCTGGAACCCGGGCGGGTGCACCAGCCGATCCGCGGGATCAGGCACCGCATACTCCGGCCGCAACTCGGCGATCTTGGCCCGGAACAGCGACGGAGACCCCGACCAGCCCACCCGCTCAGCGGCGGTCGCGGCCGGCATCGTGGGCGTTGCCGCGAGCAACACCCGTAACTGGCCGGCGAACGCGTCGAAACTCGACCCCGTCGGCTCACGCTGATACGTCGGCGACCGATCCACCGCCAGCGCCCGATCCACCGTTCCCCGGGACACTCCTACCAGCCGGGCTATCTCGCGCTTCGAATGCTTCCCCGTCGAATGCAGGTGGCGAATCTCTGCCCAATCATCCAATTTGATCACCTTCCATGATGGTTGGTGGCCCTATTTTCAGTTGGCGTTTCTGGCCCTGTTTTCAGTTGGCGTTAACACGACCAGACGACGACGGCATCAACGGCTCGATCCGAGCCCACTCGCTGTCAGACAACACGGCAGTACGAGACATGCGTTAATTCTGCCGAAAACCCTCACGAGGCTTTAGGAGACACGCCCTAGGAGTCACTGCCCACAGCGACCGCGACCTACACCTCGCGAACGGCTGCGGGACTTCGCCTGACAAAACCCAGCCTCGGAGCCTTGTTCTTCGTTTGGCTGCAGAGAATTAGCAAGGGCAATGCAATAAACGCGAAGTATGAAACCGCAGATGCCATGACAAACGTGTGCACATTGCCGGTTGCTAGGCTCACGACTTTCGCTACAATCAACAAAATCGCGCCGGCGACGAAGACCCAGGTTTGACTCCGGATCTGATCGACAGCGTTCAAGTAATTTGTCGAGATCAAGACACTAGCCGTACTCACCATGAGCAATAAGAAGTAGAACAGGTCAGCGAGATTTGGATCTACACGGCCACCACTGAGGTAGCTGTACAACGGGCCGCGCACCACTATGATAAGCAAACTCCCCAGCGCAGCCAGGCCGACGCTAGCGAGTGTTACCGCAAAAAAGAGCCGATGCAGGCGAGCGGTGTTTGCGTGAGTGCGCAGCCGCCGAAAGACGGGCCAGAGGGCCAGCGCGTATATTGATACGGCCATGGGTAACAGATCAAAAGGCCGCTTAGCCACGTTGAAATACACTAGGTCGTTCGGGCTGCCAAAGGTGTTCACGAGATAGGGATCTAGGGCCGAAATGAACAGATAGCAGACCTGCATCACGAGAAACCATTTGCCGACGCTAAAAGTATGGCGGTTCTGTCTAACCGCCTGCGCAACAGTTGGCATCTTGCCTACTCGTGCCATGCCGTGCGACTTCAAGAAGAGGAAAGCATTTAGCCAGCTAAAGATTGAGACCGGCAGCATGTACGAAACTATGAGGAGGTAGAGGTTGGGTGCCCATACGAGAACGGCCAACGAGAGCCCTAGCCCGACTGTCTTCCCCACCCCCTCCCAGAGGACAGCGTGTGACGCCTTCTCTTGAGATAGTTGAATCCGCTGCACGACAGAAGCCGGCACGGCCGACAGAAAACAGAATAGACCAAGCCCGAGCGATACAAATACTGTCACCTCGTCACCTTGCTGGCCGCTCGACATCGCGTACACGGCTGCGACAATTACGCCTGCCAGGAGCCACGTTAACGCGACGATGCTGAGCAGTTTGATGAGGCCTCGAATGCGAGTTTCATGAGTTTGAAGGCCTATACCCTTTGCGTGGTCAGCCCCAAATTCGTTGACGACGCTGTTGCCGATGCCGAGGTCGGGAGATACGACTAGTCCCGAAACATAAGTGGCAAGCAGCCAGTAGGCGAATTGTGTGACACCCATCTGGCTCAACCCCACCGGAGTAATGAGCAACATGCCGAAAGCTGCAACAGTCCGTGGGAAGAGGGACGCTGCTCCGTAGCGGATTACGCTATGCGCTGCAATCCTGCGCCACGCAGTGACGCCCTTGGTTCCAAAGCCCACCGGCCTACACCGCCGCGGTGGAGGGGCCACCCATGAAGCCCGACATATCCGACACGATGTCGTGCCAGTCGTACTCGCCCGCGATGAAACTGCGAGCGAGTGAAGCTTTCTCCGCGAACGATTCGTCAGACTTCTCTGCGAGTAGCAGGGCATCCCTAACGCTTTCCGCGCTCACCTCGGTAACAATTAGGGCGTACCTGGACAAGATTGCGGACGGCAACACCGCAGTGGTAGCGACCGGCACTCCCGACCCTAAAAGTTCGATGAGCTTTGAAGGGAAAGCGTTTACGGACACGGGGTGGTCGAGAACCCGCAAGTTAAATGCAAGATTAGATCGGAGGACAGCCGCGTCTACTTCCGCTTTGACAGAGACGCCGTGGTATAAAATAGCCTCGTCCCGCTCGGCATATAGCTCAACCGTTTGTCGAAGCCCGCCGGTGCCGTACAGGTGAAGAACTACACGTCGAGTTGATTCCTCATTGCTATTTCGCAGAATCACGCCGTCCATCATCTGCTGGATCCCGTTGTAGACCTCCAGTGCTCCAGCATAAATGACACGAAATTCCTCGGATTTCGGGAGTGCCCACGGCTTGGCCTGCTCTGGATCAAAACCTATGCGGGTCCTGAATATGCTCTTATTCATCCTCGCAAATATATTTTCGGCAGTCTTAGTCACCACGAACAACCCGTTTAGGGGGCGCAATAAGAGTCTCCCTAGGCCAAAGTACGCATTCGCTAGCGTTCGCTTAGTTGGAGCGAACTGTTCGGTGGCGCCGACGTGGGTGTCAAACACGACTGTGTAGGCACGAGCCCCCAGCGCTCGGGAGAAAAGCAACGGCAGAACCGTTAGCGGATCGTATCCAAACGAGATCACTTGAACGCCTTGGGGCTTCTCGCGAAGTAACCTTCTCGTCAGATTCCAAGCTGACGTAAGCCCACGGGGCTTAGACCCCAGAGCAACGAGCTTCAAGTCCTGGCGTCGTGCGTCACTTACTGCAACCAATGAAATTATGGTTGTTGAATGGATTTCGGAGAAGGCAAGTGCAAGTTGCAGCTCATACGACTGGCTTGACGTCGTCACATCGTCCATCGACAAGGACGTCAATGTCGCAGATACGATGATGGTGCGAGTCATTGGGTCCCTATAATTCAAATGCTGGAAAACTTCCTCCCATCCGAGGGAAGTGGGTTTCGCTGCTCCTTGCGTAGTTTTGAGTATCGCAGTAGAAGTCGGAGGAGTGAAATTCGACTGAGTGAGGCCTGACGGTGACCTTGGTCTTCGATTCAGCCGTGCACCGGCCTCGCGTGTGGCCCATCTCAGGGGCGCTGAAATGGCCCGAGGTGTGTGCGTGACGGTTGAAAAGTAGGCCAGTAGTTGGGTTGAGGCTGAGTCGCCGGAACTCGGTGGACGCCCCCGGGCGTGGACGCGGGGTTACGCGGCTTCAACGAAGACCACGTACTAGTTTAAATCTTGCAGCTCGATGTCGACGGGGCTGACCTGGCCGCGGGGCGCGTGCCGGCGGCGCCGGTTGTGTGCGGTCTACGATTCACGCGCCGACCTGCCGGGATGTCCTTGTTCTTGCTGGGGCAGCCGCAGCGTTGGTAAAACTCGATCTTGAGTTTGGCGAATAGGCGACCCGCCGTCGCGTTCTCTCAGGGGCCCCAATGCACCTATCGACCGGGTAATGCGGTGCTGGTTCGCGATGGTGGTGATCTGCGCTGACGCGTGTTGGGTGCCGCGATCCGAGTTAAGCCGAATTCGGCTTAACTCGGATTATGCCGAGGATGACGCTAAACCGAGGAACCGTGCCGATCCCAGTTTTTTACTGGGGACAACGTTGGTTTTGTCGGCTTAGCGTTATCGACTGGCGAGTAGCGCTTGATGGTAGCGCCAGTCCATGCAGGTGTGTGTTATCTCGTGACATCGTGGACACTAAATCTCATCACTTCGCGGACGTTGAGTCTCATGGCTTCGTGCACGGCTACCGCCCTGGCTCACCGAGCACTGCGGGGAG
>NZ_SOGK01000058.1:0-10489 GCF_004564305.1 Cryobacterium sp. TMT3-29-2 | reverse complement strand
GGATACCGTGGCAACTCGGACCGTCCGCAGCAGGGTGAGCGTCCTCCGTACCGTGGCAATTCGGACCGTCCGCAGCGTGATGGTGAGCGTCCTCCGTACCGGGGCAATTCGGACCGTCCCGCCGCCGGGGGATACCGTGGCAATTCGGACCGTCCGCAGCAGGGTGGTGAGCGTCCTCCGTACCGTGGCAATTCGGACCGTCCCGCCGCCGGGGGATACCGTGGCAATTCGGACCGTCCGCAGCAGGGTGGTGAGCGTCCTCCGTACCGGGGCAATTCGGACCGTCCCGCCGCCGGGGGATACCGTGGCAATTCGGACCGTCCGCAGCAGGGTGGAGAGCGCCCTCCGTACCGCGGCGGCTCCGAGCGCCCCTCCACCGGTGGGTACCGGGGTAACTCTGAGCGTCCGCAGCAGGGTGGGGAGCGTCCTCCGTACCGGGGTAACACTGACCGTCCCTCCGGCGACGGCGAGCGCAAGCCCTGGGCCAAGGACGGCACCCGTCCCGAGCGCAGCGACCGCCCGCAGCAGGGCGGCGACAAGCCGTGGACTCAGCGCGGCGGTTCGCCGAACCGCGCCGGCGCCCCGCGTGGTGACGCCGGAAAGAAGCTGTGGACTCGTGACGGTGCCCCGGCCCGCGGTGACCGCGATGCCCGTGTCGTCGAAGAGGAGATGACCGAAGAGCAACGCATGCAGCGCGAGCTCCGGTCGGTGCGCCCGCGCCACGACGACCCGGAACTGCCCGACGACATCACGTCGCAGGACCTCGACCGGATCGCCCGCAACGAGCTCAAGACCCTCAGTAAGGACAACGCCGAAGCCGTCGGCCGCCACCTGGCCATGGCAGCCCGCGTCATCGAGGAAGACCCCGAGCTGGCACACCGTCACGTCATGAGCGCCGCCCGGCGCGCCGGCCGCATCGCCGTGGTACGCGAGAGCCTCGCGATCACCGCGTACGCCACGGGCGACTTCGCCCTGGCGCTGCGGGAACTGCGCACCTACCGCCGCATCTCCGGTTCCAACGATCAGCTCGCGCTGATGGTGGACAGTGAACGCGGCGTGGGCCGCCCGGACCGGGCGCTCGAGCTGGGACGTTCCGTCGAGCGCGCCTCGCTGCCGGCATCCGTTCAGGTTGCCCTGGCGATCGCCATGTCGGGTGCCCGACTGGACCTCGGCGAGACCGAGGCCGCTCTCAGCGAGCTCGAGATCCCGCAGCTGAACCCGAAGACCGCGTTCTCCTACAGCGCCGAGCTTTTCGCCGCCTACGCCGAGGTTCTCGGCGAGCTGGGCCGCGACGACGAGGCCGAACTGTGGAACGAGCGGGCCGAACGGGCCGACGCCGCCGTCTCTGGCGAGACCGCGTTCGACGAGACCATGGAGATCCTCGAGATCGACGAGGAAGAGTCCGACGAGGAAGACGACCAACACGATATCGACTTCGACGACGACGCGACCGATGTCTCCGACGATGAGTTCGCGGGCCAGGCCGCCGACGACGCCCCTGACGACGACGCCCCTGACGACGACGCCCCTGACGACGACGCCCCTGACGACGACGCCCCTGACGACGACGACGCCGACGATGCTGCTGCTGACGAAGACGAAGACGCTGACGCCGCTGACGCCGACGAAGATGCCGCCGCCGACGACGCCGCTGACGACGCCGCTGGCGCCGACGAAGACGACGCCGCCGTCTCTACCGACGACGAGGCGGAGCACGATGCTGAGGCGTCGCCGCGTGGGTGAGTCGGTCACCCCGCTGACCGGCGTCGACGTGGTGCTGGCCGACCTGGACGGCGTGGTCTACGCCGGTCCGTCGGCCATCCCGTTCGCGGTCGAGAGCCTGAATCGCGCGGCCGAAACCGTGCGGGTGGGCTACCTCACCAACAACGCGTCCCGCACCGACCAGTCCGTGGCGGACCACCTCTCCGAGCTTGGCCTGCACACCGTGGCGACGGATGTCGTGACCTCGCCGCAGGCCGCCGTGCGGCTGCTTGCGGATGAGGTGCCGGCCGGCTCGCGCATCCTCGTGATCGGAGGCGAAGGTCTCCTGACCGAGGTCGAAAAGGGCGGCTTCGTCGTCACCCGCTCGGCCGACGATGCTCCGGCGGCCGTGATCCAGGGTTTCTCGCCCGATCTCGGCTGGAAGGACCTGGCCGAGGCCGCGTTCGCCCTGCACTCGAACGACGACGGCGTGGAGATCCCCTGGATCGCCACGAACACCGACTGGACCATCCCGGTGGCCCGGGGGATCGCGCCCGGAAACGGCACCCTCGTCTCCGCCGTGCACATCGCCGTCGGACGCCTGCCCATCGTGGCCGGCAAGCCCGAGGTGGCCATCTTCACCGAGGCCATCACCCGGTTCGCGGCCCATGCGCCCCTGTTCATCGGAGACCGCCTCGACACCGACATCCTTGGCGCGAATCGCGCCGGCATCCCGGCCGTGCTCGTGCTCACCGGCATCGACAAGGCCAAGCAGGCGCTGGCCGCCGACGCCAAGTCGCGGCCGACCTACCTCCTCGACGACCTGCGCCAGCTGCATGAGCCCTATCCCGAGACGGTGTTCTCCAAGGATGGCTCCTCCGCCACGGTCAGCGGGGCGACGGTGCGCATCGTCGGCACCGACGTCACGATCGTGGCCGAGGGTGACGGGGCGATCAACCTGCTCCGCGCCGCCTGCGCCGTGATTTGGGCATCCGGTCGGCCCATCTACGGACTCAATGTTCCGGAGCGACTGTATCTCGGACGGTAACGTGGAGAGGGTGAATCAGCCCCGAATGACGACGGACGACGTGACCCGGGATCTTCCCCCGCGGCTCACCGCGATCGAAGACCTGCCCCTCGAGGAGCGCGCCGCGGCGTACGCGCGTGAGCACGACGGGCTGCGGGACCACCTCGAAGGCGGAGACGTTCCCCGGGCGAGCCACTCATGACGGAATTCGACGCAACCCCGAACGACGGCCCTGCAACCCCGATTGACGGCCCCGCAGACACGAGCGCGTCCGACCCCAGTGTCACCGGTGACCGGATGCCCGACCAGCGCCTCGATTCGGCCCTCGCCGAGCGCGGCCTGGCCCGCTCCCGCACCGTGGCCGCGCAGCTGATCGTGGCCGGACTGGTCACGGTCGACGGCCGACCCGTTGTGAAGGCATCCGCCAAGGTGCGGGACACCCAGCTGATCGAGGTGGCGGCCACCGACCACTACGTCAGCCGCGGCGCCCACAAACTCATCGCCGCCCTCGACGCCTTCGCCATTCCGGTGGAGGGCCGCACGGTGCTCGACGCCGGCGCGTCCACGGGCGGCTTCAGCCAGGTGCTGCTCGAACGCGGCGCCGACCAGGTCATCGCGGTCGACGTCGGGCATGGGCAACTGGCCCCGCAGCTGGCGGCCGAGCCGCGGCTCGTGCTCGTCGAGGGGTTCAACCTGCGCTACGCCACGGCCGAGAAGATCGCGGCCGCCTCCGGCGTGCCGCAGCGGGCCGACCTGGTCGTGGGGGACCTGTCCTTCATCTCCCTGCCCACCGTGCTGCCGGCCCTGGTGGCGACCGCCGCCGAGGGGGCCGATTTTGTGCTGCTGATCAAGCCGCAATTCGAGGTCGGCAAGGGCAGCATCCGTGAGGGCATCGTTCACGATCCCGGCCTGCGCGCCGACGCGATCGCCGGCGTGCTCTGGGCGGCCTGGGACCTCGGCCTCAGGACGAACGGCCTGATCGCCTCGCCGATCGCCGGCGGCGCCGGAAACCGCGAGTACCTGTGCTGGCTGTCGAGCGCGGTCGGCAGCAATCCGACAGAATGGATCGAACGCACAACGGCGCTGGTGGGAGTGACTAAATGAGTGCAGCAGCACGCAACATCCTCGTCGTCGCGCACACCGGCCGCACGGACTCCCTCGAGGCCGCGGTCACCGTCTGCCAGCAGCTGCTGGCCGCCGGAGCCGTGCCGGTCCTGGCCCGCAACGAGCGCGCCGATCTGCTCGCGCACTGCCCCGACCTCGACGACCGGCTCGCGATCCTGCACGAGAGCATCGCGACCACCGAACTCGAACTTGTGATCGTGCTCGGCGGCGACGGCACCATCCTGCGCGCCGCCGAAATCGTGCGCGGCTGCTCCGCCCCGCTGCTGGGCATCAACCTCGGCCACGTCGGCTTCCTCGCCGAGAGCGAACGCGACGACCTGGGCGAGGCGGTCCGCCGCGCTCTGCTGCGCGACTACCTGGTCGAGGAGCGCATGTCCCTCGCCGTTCGGGTCAAGCTCGGCGACGAGGTGATCTACGAGACCTGGGCGCTGAACGAGGCCACGGTCGAGAAATCCAGCCGGGAACGGATGCTGGAGGTCGTCATCGAGGTTGACGGCCGCCCGCTCTCCTCCTTCGGTTGCGACGGAGTGGTGATGTCCACGCCCACGGGCTCCACCGCCTACGCCTTCTCGGGCGGCGGCCCGATCGTCTGGCCGACGCTCGACGCGCTGCTGCTCGTGCCGCTCAGCGCCCACGCCCTCTTCGCCCGCCCGCTCGTGGTGGGCCCGGACTCCTCGCTCGCCGTGGAGGTGCTCGCCCGCACCGGCGGGGCCGCGGTGCTCTGCGCCGACGGCCGCCGCGTGCGCGACCTGCCACCTGGCTCGCGCGTGATCGTGCGCCGGTCACCGATTCCGGTGCGTCTGGCCCGCCTGCACAGCGGCCCGTTCACCGACCGTCTGGTCAACAAGTTCAACCTGCCCGTCACGGGCTGGAGAGGCCCGGTCGGCCGTGAATAGGCGGTCCGCATGATCGAGGAACTCGTCATCCGTGACCTCGGCGTCATTGCTGAAGCCACCCTCCCGCTCGGCCCCGGCTTCACCGCCGTGACGGGCGAGACCGGCGCCGGCAAGACCATGGTCGTCACCGCGCTCGGGCTACTGCTCGGCCAGCGCGCCGACCCCGGTCTGGTGCGCCAGGGCCAGCCGCAGAGCTGGGTCGAGGGCCGCTGGCTGATCCCCGCCGACGGCACCGTCGCCACCCGCGTGCGCGACGCCGGGGGAGACCTCGACGGACCCGAACTCATCCTCAGCCGCTCCGTCTCCGCGGAGGGCCGCAGCCGGGCCGTGGTCGGCGGGCGCAGCGCCCCCGCCGGGGTGCTCAGCGACCTCGGCGGCGACCTCGTTGTCGTGCACGGCCAGTCCGACCAGGTGCGCCTGCGCTCGGCCGTCGCCCAAGCCGCCGCCCTCGACCGTTTCGCGGGGCCGACGCTCGCCGACACCCTCGACCTGTTCCAGGCGGAGTACCACCGCTGGCAGGGTCACCAAGCCGACCTCGAACGACTCGTCGACGAGCAGGACCAGCGGGCCCGCGAGGCCGACGAGCTGCGTGCCGCGATCGACGAGATCGAACTCGTCGCCCCGCAGCGCGGCGAGGACGATGCCCTCGGCGAACGCGCCGAACGTCTCGGCAACCTCGAGCAGCTGCGCGTCGCGGCCGCCCAGGCCCGGGAACTGCTCTCCGCCGAGGAGAACCCCGACGACCTGCCCGACGCCGTGGCGCTGCTCGACTCCGCCCGGCGCCAGCTCGAACGGGCCGGCGAGCACGACCCGGCCCTGCCGCCACTGGCCGAGGCCCTCGCGAACGCCGGCTTCCTGATCGCCGACATCGCCGCGCAGCTCTCCAGCTACCTGGCTGCCCTCGACGCCGACGGCGCCCGTGAACTCGAGGTGGTGCAGGAGCGTCGCGCCGTGCTCACCGGGCTGGCCCGCAAGTACGCCGGCGGCCTCGACGAGGCCATCGACTTCCTCGACACCGGCAGCGCCCGACTGCTCGAGCTCGACAGCGACTCCGACCGCATCGACTTGCTCCGCACCGAAACGGATGCCGCGCGCCAGACCGCCGACGACCTCGCCGACCGACTCACCGGCATCCGTCGCGCTGCCGCAGAGGCCCTCGGAGCAGCCGTCACCGTCGAACTGGCGGCCCTGGCCATGCCGAACGCGTCGCTGCTGGTCGAGGTCGACGACCGGGCCGAGATCACCGCCGCCGGACGCGACCTCGTGAAGATCCTGCTGCGTCCGCACGCGGGAGCCGAGCCCCGGTCGTTGGCGCGCGGGGCATCCGGTGGCGAACTGTCCCGGGTGATGCTGGCGATCGAGGTCGTCATCAACCAGGCCGACCCGGTGCCGACCTTCGTCTTCGACGAGGTCGACGCCGGCGTGGGCGGCGCCGCAGCCATCGAGATCGGCCGCCGCCTGGCCAGGCTCGCCGAGACGGCCCAGGTAATCGTGGTCACCCACCTCGCCCAGGTGGCCGCGTTCGCCGGCAACCACCTCAGCGTCGTGAAGGACAGCGACGGTTCCGTCACGGCCAGCAGCGTGCGCCAGCTGCAGGGCGACGAGCGCGCCGCGGAAATGGCCCGCCTGCTCTCCGGTCTGCCCGATTCCGCGAGCGGACTCGAACACGCCCGGGAGCTCATGAACCTTGCCCGCGCCAACCGTTAGGTCTGCCCGCACTGCTAGAGTCGAAGCCCGTGGTGGAAAATAAAAGCACGGACGAATCAGTACGCAACGACACGACGCGGCACATCTTTGTGACCGGTGGTGTCGTTTCTTCTTTGGGCAAGGGCCTGACGGCGGCCAGCCTCGGCAATCTCCTTACGGCCAGCGGTCTCCGCGTGGTCATGCAGAAGCTCGACCCCTACCTCAACGTCGACCCGGGCACGATGAACCCGTTCCAGCACGGCGAGGTCTTCGTGACCGACGACGGCGCCGAGACCGACCTGGACATCGGGCACTACGAGCGGTTCCTCGACATCAACCTGAACCAGGCCGCGAACGTCACGACCGGTCAGGTCTACTCGCAGGTGATCGCCCGGGAACGCCGCGGCGAGTACCTCGGCGACACCGTGCAGGTCATCCCGCACATCACCGACGAGATCAAACGCCGCATGCGCCTGCAGGCCAGCGACGAACTGCGCCCCGACGTGATCATCTCCGAGATCGGCGGCACGGTCGGCGACATCGAGTCCCAGCCGTTCCTCGAGGCCGCCCGCCAGGTGCGCCACGAACTCGGCCGAAACAACGTCTTCTTCGTGCATGTCTCCCTGGTGCCGTTCCTCGGCGCCGCGGGGGAGCAGAAGACCAAGCCCACCCAGCATTCGGTTGCCGCCCTGCGTTCCATCGGCATCCAGCCGGATGCGCTCGTGCTGCGCAGCGACCGTCCCGTCTCCGACTCGAACAAGCGCAAGATCGCGCTGATGTGCGACGTCGACGAAGACGCCGTGGTCAACGCGGTCGACGTGCCGAGCATCTACGAGATCCCCACCATGCTGCACGAGCAGGGCCTCGACAAGTACATCACCGACCACCTGGACCTGCCCGTCACCAGCGTGGACTGGTCCGGTTGGCAGAAGGTGCTCGACGCCGTGCGCGAGCCCCAGCACACCGTCACCATCGGCCTGGTCGGCAAGTACATCGACCTGCCCGACGCCTACCTGTCCGTCACCGAGGCGCTCCGCGCCGGCGGGTTCGCGAACCAGACGAAGGTCCAAGTCACCTGGATAGCCTCCGACGACTGCGAGACCGAGGAGGGCGCGAACCGCCTGCTCGGCGAGCTCGACGGCATCTGCGTTCCCGGCGGCTTCGGCGTGCGCGGCATCGAGGGCAAGCTCGGCGCCCTCAAGTTCGCCCGCGAGAACGGCATCCCCGTGCTCGGCCTCTGCCTCGGCCTGCAGTGCATGGTGATCGAATACGCCCGTAACAAGGCCGGCCTCACCGGTGCATCCTCGTCGGAGTTCGACGAGGACACCGAGTTCCCCGTGGTCGCGACCATGGAAGAGCAGGTCGAGATCATCGCCGGCGGCGACCTGGGCGGCACCATGCGACTGGGCCTCTACCCGGCCGCCCTGGCCGAGGGATCCCTCGTGGCCGAGCTCTATGGCGCCTCCGAGGCGTCCGAGCGTCACCGTCACCGCTACGAGGTCAACAACGCGTTCCGCTCTCAGATCGCGGATGCCGGCCTCTGGTTCTCCGGAACGTCACCCGACGGCCACCTGGTCGAGTACGTCGAGCTGAAGCGCGAGGAGCACCCGTTCTACGTGGGCACGCAGGCTCACCCGGAGCTGCGCAGCCGGCCCAGTCACGCGCATCCGTTGTTCCGAGGCCTGATCAGCGCGGCCCTGGACCGTCAGCAGGCCAGCCGCCTGTTCGAGGTCGAAACCAAGGAAGAAGCCTGAGTCGTGACCTCTGCATCCGCTGACAGTGTGACCGCCGAGAAGTCCGCCGAGTCCGCCTCCGCCCCATTGGCGGATGAGCCGGCGTTCGCGCCGGTCTCGGCCAGCGCGATCGTCTTCGACGGCAAGGTCTGGGATGTCCGCCGGGACACCTTCGGCTACAACGGTTCCGGCATCGTGCGCGAGTACCTGGACCACCCGGGCGCCGTGGCGATCCTCGCCCTCGACGAGCAGGACCGCGTGCTGCTGATCAAGCAGTACCGGCACCCCGTGCGCGTGCGCGACTGGGAGCTGCCGGCCGGGCTGCTCGACGAAGCCGGCGAGCACCCCCTCGTCGGCGCGCAGCGGGAGCTGGCCGAGGAGGCCGACCTGGTCGCCACCGAGTGGAACATGCTCGGTGAGTTCTACACCTCACCCGGCGGCAGCAACGAGGTCATCCGAATCTACCTGGCTCGCGGCCTCTCCGCGGCCCGGGAGGTCTTCGAGCGCACCGAGGAGGAAGCCGACATCGAGGTGCGCTGGGTTCCGCTGGACGACTGCGTCGACGCCGTGCTGGCCAGCCGGGTGCAGAACCCGTCGCTGGTGATCGGCGCGCTTGCCGCCCAGACGGCCCGGTCCCGCGGGTGGAGCACCCTCGGGGCAGCGGATGCGCCGTGGCCGCGGCATCCGGTCAATTGGGACCACACGGTGTGACCGGTTGGCCTCGCCCATCGATGTGAGCGGTTCCGGCCACGGTGTGCCTGATGCTGCCGATGGTGGGGCAACTCCTGCCAGGGGCAGCGCTGGTGCGAGCGTACCGGCGTCGCGGGACGCGGCAGGTGCGGCCGTTGCTGCGGCCGTGGACTCGTATCTGCGGCATGTGGCGATCGAACGCGGCCTGAGCACCAACACGGTGGCCGCCTACCGGCGGGACTTGGCGATCTACAGCCGGTGGCTGGCGGACGCGCACCTGACCGGGCTGGCCGACGTGACCCGGCAGCACATCTCCGACTACGTGCGGTTCCTGGGCTCCCGCGAGGAGTCGCCGCTGACCGCGGCGTCGATCGCGCGCATCCTCTCGACGGTGCGCGGGTTCCACCGCTTCCTGCTCGAGGAAGGCGTGGTCGACACGGATGTCGCGCACGAGTCCAAGCCGCCGAAGCTCGGCACCCGGCTGCCCAAGGCCATCTCGATCGAGCAGGTCACCCTGTTGCTCGCGGCGACCGACGGCGACGACGTGGCGAACCTGCGCGACAAGGCTCTGCTCGAGCTGCTCTACGCCACGGGCGCCCGCGTCTCTGAGGTGGTCAACCTCAACGTGGACGACGTGCTCGATCCCGAGGTGGTGCGCCTCACCGGCAAGGGCGACAAGCAGCGCATCGTGCCCGTCGGCAGTTACGCGCGCACGGCCATCGACACGTTCCTGGTGCGGGGGAGGCCGCTGCTCTCCGCCCGCGGACCGGCGACGCCGGCCCTGTTCCTGGGTCTGCGCGGCAAACGGCTCAGCCGGCAGAACGCGTGGCTGATCATCCGGGCGGCTGCCGAACGTGCCGGCCTCGACGGTCACGTGTCGCCGCACACACTGCGGCACTCCTTCGCGACGCACCTGCTCGAGGGCGGGGCCGATGTGCGCGTGGTGCAGGAGCTGCTCGGACACTCCTCGGTGGCCACCACCCAGATCTACACTCTCGTCACCGCTGACACCCTCCGCGACATGTACACGACCGCGCATCCCCGGGCGCGGGTTTCTCGTCCCGCCCCGCCGGTCGAGCCGCCGCCCGGTGGTTGAGCGGCCCGCCGGTGGTTGAGCTTGTCGAAACCCGGTGACCTGACCTGCGACCTGGCCCCGCCGGTGGTTGAGCTTGTCGAAACCCGGTGACTTGACCTGCGACCTGGCCCCGCCGGTGGTTGAGCTTGTCGAAACCCGGTGACCTGACCTGCGACCTGGCTCGCGGGCATCCGTCACCGTCGCTAACGCCGGAGTCTCTCGAGAAACGCCGCTCGAGCGGCTGCGGAACCCGGCGTGTCGCGACTTTCTCCTCAGTCACGTGTCGACGGATGCCACCAGCCGCCCCCGCTCGCGGTGCGGCACCTCGGCGGGGGAGCGAAGCCACCCGCGCGTCCCTGTCAGTGGTTGACCCGGCCGGACCTCGGGGCCCCGTCCCTCGAGCTCGCGGCTGACTGTTGCCGTTCCGGACGACTGTTGCCCGTGTACCGGCAACAGTCGTCCGGAACGGCAACACTTGCCGCCGGGTCCGCGGGTCCGCCGCGCGGAGCCGCGCGGGCAGCGGGGGCAGCGGGGGCAGCGCGGGCAGCGGGGGCAG